>JAFEFK010000502.1 GCA_018240625.1 Pseudomonadota bacterium | reverse complement strand
GGATCAGCGCGCAGCGAAACCCTGAACACAGTTCAGGGCCGATCTCAAGTCTCCTCATCGCTTCCGACGTCGCCGATAATATCGGTCACGTCCTCGTCGCCTTCTTCCTCGTCGGCGATGAAGGTGGAATCATCGTCCTCGTCGTCGTCGAGGGTCTCATCGACCTCGATGTCGTCTTCGGACTCCGGAACCGCAGCCTTGACCTTTCCGGTCTGTTCCTCGGCATCGGCTTCCTCCAGCGAGACCAACTCTTCGGCCTCAGCGGGTTCTGGCATGGCTTCGGCGGCGGAAGCGGCGGCTGCTGCCGCACGCGCGGCCTCGCCACGCAGACGGGGCGGCGGCGCCACGACGATCGGCACGACTTCGCCGGTGTAGGGCGAGATCACCGGAGTTTTGTTCAAGTCATAGAATTTTTTGCCTGTCGTCGGGCAAATACGCTTGGTTCCGAGATCGGATTTGGCCACGTGCGGAGTCCTGGGAATTCTTGAAAAACGGTGCTTCACTTGGCTAGTTGCAACGCTGCTGTCAATAGCGCTTTGCAGGAGAGGCCGCGGGCGTGACGCGCAAGTCCCCCTGTGATACCAGCCCGGCCAGAATAAGGACCACAATCTTGACTCATTCCGGCCAGCCGAAGCCGCTCGAGGCGCGAAAAAGCCAGTCTTTGACCGGACGGGTCCGGGTGCCCGGTGACAAATCGATTTCCCACCGGGCCCTGATTCTGGGCGCGCTGGCGGTCGGACAAACCCGCATCACGGGGCTGCTCGAGGGCGAGGACGTCCTCAATACGGCGGGCGCGATGCGGGCGTTGGGAGCCGAAGTCGAGCGTCAAGCCGACAAAAACGGCGCGTCCGCCTGGTTGGTCCGCGGCGTCGGAACGGCCGGGTTTGCAACACCCGAGGCTCCGCTCGATTTCGGCAATTCCGGTACCGGATGTCGTCTCGTGATGGGCGCCGTGGCCGGCTGCTCGATCTCAGCGACCTTCGATGGCGACGCTTCGCTGCGCTCCCGACCGATGCGGCGGATTCTCGATCCGCTGGAATTGATGGGCGCGCGGGTGACGGCCCAGAGCGAGGGCGGGCGTCTTCCATTAACGGTGCAAGGCGCGCGCGATCCGCTGCCGATTCTGTACCGCACGCCGGTGGCTTCGGCGCAGATCAAGTCGGCGGTGCTGCTGGCAGGATTGTCCGCGCCCGGCGTCACCACGGTCATCGAAAGCGAAGCCAGCCGTGACCACACCGAACTGATGCTGAAACATTTTGGCGCGCAGATTACCTCGCAGCATGAAGGCAGGCACGGCCGCCGCATCGCGCTGACCGGGCAGCCCGAACTGCACGGCGCCGACGTCGTGGTGCCGGCCGATCCGTCATCGGCAGCGTTTCCCATCGTCGCCGCGCTGATCGCCGAGGGTTCCGATATCGTGCTGACCGACGTGATGACGAATCCGCTGCGCACGGGGCTGTTCACGACGCTGCGCGAGATGGGCGCGTCGATCGAGGAAAGCGGAGTGCGAGGCGACGCCGGCGAGCCGATGGCGCAACTGCGTGTGCGCGCCTCGAAACTGCGCGGCGTCGAGGTACCGGCGGAACGTGCGCCCTCGATGATCGACGAATACCTGGTGCTCGCGGTCGCCGCGGCGTTCGCGGAGGGCACCACGACGATGCGCGGTTTGCAGGAGTTGCGCGTCAAGGAATCCGATCGCCTGGAAGCGACCGCCGCCATGTTGCGCGTCAACGGTGTCAGGGTCGAGATTTCCGGTGACGACATGATCGTCGAGGGCCGGGGACATGTGCCGGGCGGCGGCCTCGTCGCCACGCACATGGATCATCGCATCGCGATGTCGGCGCTGGTGATGGGCTGCGCATCGGATGCGCCGGTTAGGGTGGATGACACGGCGTTCATCGCCACCAGCTTTCCGGATTTCATCCCGATGATGGGTGGCCTGGGCGCGGATTTCGCGTGAAACTCCGTTTTAATGACGGGTAACATCCGCTATATTGGATAAAGGAGGCAATCGAGATGCCCAAGATTATGCTCAAATCCGCGAATCCAGCCAAACGCAGCCGTGCGCTGAAGTCGTCAATCGTGGAAAAAACGCTGCATCGCGCAGACGGCAAGCGCGTCAGGATTTTGTCGATCGACGCAAACAGCCCCACGTTCGGTGCTGATCTCGGTGTCGTCTTCCGCAAGAACGTTGCGAAAGCCAAACGTGAAAACAGCAAAATCATCAGCAAGACCCGCGCGCGCGTACATAAAACGGCTTGAGCGTCCAAAACTCTGGATCGTCGCCGGCGCCAACGGATCAGGTAAAAGCAGCGTCTATCAGGATACCGAAATCGAAGATACCAGCGGCGCGGCCTGGATCATCAATCCCGATATTCTCACTGCTCAAATCCAGATTACCGAAAAACTCGATCTTGGTTCGGCCAATATAGCTGCCGCTGAAAGAATGTTCCGATGGTTGCAAGCTTCTATCGCTGCTTATCAGACGATCGGCGTCGAGACCGTGCTTTCGACGGACAAATACCGGCCCTTGGTTGAAGAGGCGCAGCGAAAGAACTTTGAAATTCGCTTGATCTATGTGGTGTTGAAGTCGGCGGAATTGAATGTCGAGCGCGTCGCGCTTCGAGTCAAAAGCGGCGGTCACGACGTGCCCCGCGAGAAAATCATTGAGCGCCGGGGGAAGTCGCTGGCTCAACTACCGTGGTTTCTTGCTCGATCGGATCTCGCGCTGATTTACGACAATTCTGGCGCCTTGCCGGTTGAAATTGTACGCAAGTCGGGTGACACCGTCGAAATCAGTCCAAATGCTCTGCCGGAGATCGGGGCTGCAATCGAGATCGCGCGAAAGCTTCAGAAAAGATCATGATCATCGCTATCGACGGCCCCGCCGCATCCGGCAAAGGCACTCTCGGCAAGCGCCTGGCCCATCATTATGGCTACCGCCATCTCGATACCGGCGTGATTTATCGCGCAGTGGCCCAAGCCCTGCTGGAAATGGGCGCCGAACTGACCGACGAGGCGCGGGCCGTGGCGGTTGCCAGGGAACTCGACCCCGAGAAGTTCGGCAATCCCGTACTGAAGACCCAGAAAGTGGGGGACGCGGCCTCGGTCGTCTCGGCAATTCCCAAAGTCAGGGAAGTACTTGTCAATTTTCAGCGGCAGTTCGCGGCCGATCCGCCGGGCGCCGTTCTGGATGGCCGGGATATTGGAACCGTGATCTGCCCGGCGGCCGATGTGAAGATTTTTGTGGTGGCGGATCCCCGTGTCCGGGCCCGCCGCCGGACACTGGAGGCGCTTGCGCGGGGCGAGGCGGCCGACGACGCGGCCGTTCTGGCAGCTATTCTCAAGCGTGACGGACGGGACCAGAACAGGGCCACAGCGCCTTTAAAGGCAGCCCCGGATGCATACTTGCTGGATAACTCTCAGTTGGATATAGAGGGCGGCGTCCGGGCCGCCATCGACATTGTCGAGGCCGTTCGAGCGGGCCGGCCGAGGGCATAGTCCCTGCCGTCATTGGAGGAAAGCCCGCTCCCGGCCTCGTATGAGGCCCCGGACCACAATCCGTATCGCTCGTGCAGGCACAGGCCGGCCCGTTATCGCGAATTCTATTCGCGGGAAACGGTTGCCAGAGGTTGCGGACCTCTGACACTGGACACGCGATACGCCCATCAACCCCGCTGCCGGCATCCCGCACTTTGGAGAACAAATGGCTTCGACTGCTTCTTCCTATAATCCTTCCCGTGACGATTTCGCCGCGATGCTCGATGAGTCCTTCGCCGGCGGCAGCCTGCAGGAAAGCTCCGTCATTAAGGGCACCGTGGTTGCGATCGAAAAGGACATGGCCGTCATCGACGTCGGCCTGAAGACCGAGGGCCGCGTGGCGCTGCGCGAATTCGCCGGGCCCGGTCGCGAGAACACCATCAAGGTTGGCGACGAAGTCGAGGTGTTCCTCGATCGCATCGAGAACGCACTCGGCGAAGCCGTGCTGTCGCGCGACAAGGCGCGCCGCGAGGAAAGCTGGGGCAAGCTCGAGAAGGCGTTCAACGCCAACGAGAAGGTTCACGGCGTCATCTTCAATCAGGTCAAGGGCGGCTTCACGGTCGACCTCGACGGCGCGGTCGCCTTCCTGCCGCGTTCGCAGGTCGATATCCGCCCGATCCGCGATGTCGGCCCGCTGATGAACAATTCGCAGCCGTTCCAGATCCTCAAGATGGATCGCCGCCGCGGCAACATCGTCGTCTCCCGCCGCACGGTGCTCGAAGAGACGCGCGCCGAGCAGCGCCAGGAGCTGGTGCAGAACCTCGAAGAGGGTCAGGTGATCGACGGCGTGGTCAAGAACATCACCGATTACGGTGCGTTCGTCGATCTCGGCGGCATCGACGGCCTGCTGCATGTCACCGATATCGCGTGGCGCCGCGTCAACCATCCGACCGAGGTGCTCACCATCGGTCAGACGGTGAAGGTCAAGATCATCAAGATCAACCACGAGACCCACCGCATCTCGCTCGGCATGAAGCAACTGCTGGACGATCCGTGGCAGGGCATCGAGGCCAAGTACCCGCTGAACTCGCGCTTCACCGGACGCGTCACCAACATCACCGACTACGGCGCATTCGTCGAACTGGAGCCGGGCATCGAGGGCCTGATCCACGTCTCGGAGATGTCGTGGACCAAGAAGAACATGCACCCCGGCAAGATCGTATCGACCTCGCAGGAAGTCGAAGTGCAGGTGCTCGAAGTCGACAGCGTCAAGCGTCGCATCTCGCTCGGTCTCAAGCAGACCATGCGCAATCCCTGGGAAGTGTTTGTCGAGAAGTTCCCGGTCGGATCGACCGTGGAAGGCGAAGTCAAGAACAAGACCGAGTTCGGTCTGTTCCTGGGCCTCGACGGCGATGTGGACGGCATGGTCCATCTCTCCGACCTCGACTGGAAGCAGCCGGGCGAACAGGTCATCGACAACTTCAAGAAGGGCGACATGGTCAAGGCCATCGTCCTCGATGTGGATGTCGAGAAGGAGCGCATCTCGCTCGGCGTCAAGCAGCTCGAAGGCGATCCGTTCGCCGAGCCGGGCGACGTCAAGAAGGGTGCGGTCGTGACCTGCGAAGTGCTCGACGTCAAGGAAGGCGGCATCGACGTGCAGATCTCCGGCACCGACTTCCAGACCTTCATCAAGCGCTCCGAGTTGGCACGCGATCGCAACGACCAGCGCAGCGAACGTTTCGCCGTCGGCGAAAAGGTCGATGCCCGCGTCATCCAGTTCGACAAGAAGGCCCGCAAGGTCCAGGTGTCGATCAAGGCGCTGGAAGTGGCCGAAGAGAAGGAAGCCATCGCGCAGTACGGGTCTTCCGATTCGGGCGCGACGCTGGGCGACATTCTCGGCACCGCGCTCAAGCAGCGCGACAAGTAATGATTGGGTCATTGCGAGGAGCTCCGTTCCTCGCCTTCGAGGAACGATAGATCCGAAGCAATCCAGTTCTTATTTGTTGTGCTGGATTGCTTCGCTTCACGCGCAAAATTCGCAAGTGTGAATTTTGTCCCGAGCTCGCAATGACGACGTCAATCGCAATCAAAGGCCCCGGTTTCGACCGGGGCCTTTTTTCTTTCCCTCTCCCCTTGTGGGAGAGGGTGGGTTCGAACGCAGTGAGAAACCGAGTGAGGGATACTGTTCTGGCGAATACCCCTCACCCGGCTCGAATTCGCTGTGCTCATTCTCGCCACCCTCTCCCACAAGGGGAGAGGGGAAAGTGTCGTCCCCGCCTTCGCGGGAGGACGGCAACAGTGAGCCTTTTTCTTCATATTGCGCCGCAATTGATGTAATTTGCCCAGACCAAATCAATGCTATGCGCACATGACGGTGTGAGCCATGATCGCAGCCTTCGAGGAGAATTTCGATGTCGCTTGAGTCAGATGTGATCGTCGATCGCCGCAGGATGCGCCGCAAGCTCACTTTCTGGCGCGTGTTGGCCGTATTGGTCACCATCGTCGCGGTTGTCGCCGTCGGGATTTATGCGACGCCATCGGGCCGCAGGCTTGCCGGTGCGCGCGCGATCGAGCGCGTCAACATCGAAGGCCTGATCCGCAGCGATCAGGAGCGCGTCGAGGCGCTGGAGCGGCTCGGCAAGTCGAACGCACCGGCTGTCATCGTGCACATCAATTCGCCGGGCGGCACCACCGCTGGCTCCGAGCAGCTTTACGATGCCCTGGTGCGTCTGAAAGCGAAGAAGCCGCTCGTCGTGGTGGTCGAAGGGCTATGTGCATCGGGCGGATATATCGCCGCACTTGCCGCCGATCACATCGTTGCGCAGCAGACGGCGCTGGTCGGTTCGATCGGCGTGCTGTTTCAATTTCCGAATTTTGCCGAGCTTCTGAAAACTGTTGGCGTCAAGGTCGAGGAAGTCAAATCGTCTCCGCTGAAGGCGGCGCCGAACGGCTATGAGCCGACCAGTCCGGAAGCGCGTGCCGCGCTCGACGCGCTGGTG
>JAFEFK010000501.1 GCA_018240625.1 Pseudomonadota bacterium | reverse complement strand
CAATGCCGGCGTCAAGGACTTTACGCCGGCCAGCAAATATTTCGATCCGAGTCTCTATCTCAAGACCATTGCCTGACTTGAGACATATCTAACTTGCGTGCGGGCCGGTCAAAAAAATGACCGGCCCGCATTCGTCCGTCGGAGTCGTGAGGCGGCCGCGTTCTTCATATCATCGCCAAGCCATTCTCCATTAATCAAGCGATCGATCCGATGATATATGAGCTCCGAGCAGTTGCACGCCGGCGGCCGGCAGCGTCACGCACACGCCCTGCCCGGCCTTGAACAGTTCGCCCGCGACCGGATTCCACTGCACCACCTGAAACACCTGATCGCCAACGCGCACGAGGTATTCCGCCTTGGCGCCAAGATAGACGCGGCTTTCCACCACGCCCTTCAGGCCGTCGCCATCGCGGGTCAGCACCAGGGCTTCCGGACGTACAACCGCGTCGCACATGTCTCCAATCTTGACAGGAGCAGTTGTCACCAGCGTCCAGCGATAGCCTGCGATGTCGAGCGTCGCACGATCCGCCTGCATGGCGACGACCCGGCCGCGGATCATGTTGGTGTTGCCGAGAAATCCTGCGACGAACGGCGAGACCGGGCGCTGGTAAAGCTCCTCCGCCTTACCGATCTGAACAATCTGACCCTCATTCATGATCGCAATACGATCCGAAATCGCCATCGCCTCCTCTTGATCGTGCGTGACGTAGACCGTTGTAATGGCCAGTTCCTTTTGCAGGCGCGCGATCTCGCCGCGCATCTGAACGCGCAACTGGGCATCGAGATTGGACAGCGGCTCATCGAACAGCAGAACGCGCGGCTTGATTGCAATGGCGCGCGCCAGGGCGACGCGCTGCTGCTGCCCGCCGGACAATTCGCTGATCATCCGGTCGCCCAGTCCCTGAAGACCGACCTGCCGCAATCCCTGCGCCACGCTGCTCTCGATATCGGACGTGCTGCGCCGCTTGACGCGAAGACCGTAAGCGACGTTCTCGAACACCGACAGATGCGGGAACAAGGCGTAGTTCTGAAACACAAACCCAATGTCGCGCTGGTTAGCGGCGAGATGCGTGACATCCTCGCCGCCGAACCTGATCTGACCTGACGACGGCGGCTGGAATCCGGCGATCATGCGGAGCGTCGTGGTCTTGCCGCAGCCGGACGCCCCGAGCAGCGTCAGGAATTCACCCGGATGGATGTGGAGATCGAGGTTCTTCACCGCCGTGATGTCGCCGCGACGCCGATGGTGGAAAACCGTGGAAACGCCGACGAGCGTAATTTCAAGAGAACTGGCGGCCATGCTGATCATGTTCCGATTCTGCTGACGCGCAGGCTTGGCGCGGTCATCCGTCTGAGCACTGTGTTCAGCAAACCCGTCACCACAAGCACAACGACAATGACGAACACGGAGAACGCCGCCGCAGGGCCAAGCGCGACCTCCGTCATGTTCTCGAGGATTTTCACGGTGATCAGCGACCAATTGATCGAGACCAGGAAGATCGTGGCGCTGATCGCCGTCATCGAACGGATGAAGACCACGCCGAGGCCCGCGAAAAATGCCGGCAGGATGAGCGGCAACATGACGCGCCGGAACGTGACAAAACTGTTCGCGCGCAGGCTGGCGGAGTCCTCTTCCAGGATTTTGTCGATCTGCTGCAACAATGCGATGGTGGTTCGAATGCCGGTCGGGCTATAACGAAATATGTAGCAGGCAATCAGGATGGTTGCGGTCCCGGTCAGCGCCAGCGGCTTATCGTTGAACGCAAGCAGGTAAGCGATGCCGACGATGGTGCCGGGCAGCGCATAATTCAACATGCTGATCAATTCCATCGCCCTGCGGCCGACGAATTTTGTCCGACCGACCAGATACCCGACGAGGATGCCATAGAGACCGCCGAGCGGCATTCCGACCGCCGCCACGAACAGCGTGTCCTTGATCGCGGGTAAGCCCTCGGTGAAGATGACGCGGTAGTGCTCCAGCGTCAGGGTGTAATTGGCGCCGAACGCCAGCACCACCGACGCGTAGAACAGCAGCGCATAGAAATACAGGATGAGTGCCACGGTCAAAATACAGAACGTCAGGAGCGCGATCCGCGCGCTCGACGACACGGAGTTTCGTTCTGTCGCGGTCGCGGCTTTGCCGGTCACCGTCACGTAGGATCTCCCCGCAACGAAGCGCTCCTGCGCATAGAAGACGAGGCCGGCCGGCACCAGCAGCAGCAGGGAGAGGATTGCCCCGCTTTTCAGGTCGAACATGCCGGTGATCTGAAGATAGGCCTCCGTGGGCAGTACCGAGAAATCGCTGCCGGCGAGAATCAACGGCGTGGCAAAATCGGCCAGCGAACACCCGAACAGCAACAGGAAGGCGTTCGCCAATGCAGGAATGATCAGCGGCAGCGTGACGGTACGAAACGCATGCCACCGCGAGCCGCCGAGGCTGAACGACGCCTCCTCGAAATTGCTGCTGATCGAGGCCAGCATCGGGCGCAGCGCGAGATAGGCGATCGGAAAATAAGTCAGGGTTTCGGCGGCGAACGTGCTTGTCAGACCGTACATCTGCGCATTCTTGAGGCCGAGCAGATCATGCGTGATGAGGCCGCGCGGGCCGAACGAAAAGACAAACGCGATCGAGGTTGTGAACGGCGGCGAAATCAGCGGCAGAAACGTCAGGGCGTCGATCAGCCGCGCCGTCCGGGATCCGAGACGGGCGCGGTCTACGGTGAATGCGAACAGCAGGCCCACAAGGGTGCCGACGACGCCGACCATTAATGCGAGCAGCAGGCTATTGCCGAGCGCACGCAAGCTGCTCGGGCTCTTCAACGTCGCGAACAGCGCATCGAACGTCAGATGCCCGCCGTCGAAGAACGCCCGGGAGAGCAGTATCAACAGCGGATAGACGATGAAGAGCAACAGCACCAGCCAGATGACGGACAGTCCGGCTGTCCGCATCAGCCGGCGCGGACGCGCGGCCGCGGCTCCTCCGACCATGCCGGGACCGGGCGTCATCAGCCGGCGTTGAGCACTTCGGCAACCCAGCGATCGACGATCCGCTTGCGGTTCTTGCCGGCCCAACTGTCGTCGATTTCAATGATGTTTGCGCTTTTCAGGACCGAGACGAGACCCGGATCCGGCGCTACCTTCGGATTTGCAGGAAGAAAATTGATCTTGGCGGGCGCCAGCAGCGATTGCATGTCCGCGCTGGTCGCCCAATCGATCAGCTTCTTGGCCGCCGCGGTGTTCTTGTTTCCCTTGACCAGGCCGATGCATTCCGCCGCCGACCCGATCCCTTCTTTCGGGAACGAAATCTGCACGTCGTAACCCTTCTGGCGGGTGAACAGCGCGTCCACAATGAAGAAGATGCCGCCCGCCGCCTGCCCCAATCCCACCGGCACGGTGCCGCCGCCACCGCTCTTGGTGTAGGCTTGAATGTTCTGCCGCAACTTCTTCATATAAGCGAAACCCGCATCCTCGTTGCGGTTGTTGACCTGAAGAATCGAGAAGATCCGCGTCACCGCCGTACCGGAGGTTCGCGCGTCCGCCATCTGCAACATGCCTTTGTAGGCGGGATTCAACAGATCATCCCACGAGGCTGGCGCTTTCAGATTGTGCTCCTGGAGAAATTTGGTGTTGGTCATGAACACGAGCGGATCGTCGGCGATCGCGGTCCACATGCCCTGCGTGCTCTTGAAGCGCTTCGGCAATTCAGCGGCGCTCGGCGGCGTATAAGCCTCGAAGATGCCCTGCGCCTCGCCCGCCGTGAACGTCTCCACCGGACCGCCGAACAGAACATCGACCTGCGGATTGCCTTTTTCGGCAATCAGGCGCGCCAGCGCTTCTCCGGACGAAAACCGGATGAAGTTGACGTGAATACCGGTCGATTTCTCGAACGCCTCCAGCATCGGCCGGGCGTAATTCTCGGGCCAGATCGAATAAGCCTTCAGGGAATCCGCAGCTCGTGCCTGCCGAAAGACGAGAGGCGACGCGAGAGCGCCCAGCAGAACGCCACGCCGGCTCAGCTTTGAAGATCGGCTCCTATCATTTGCCTCAACGCGTGTTGCGTCCGGTGTGGTCATTTTAGATCCTCCCGCTTGTTTGATCCGGCCTGCTCACGTGCCGTTCCGGCACCCGCCTATTGCTTCCAGTTTGGCACAAACCGACGCAAAAGATACATCGAACAGCTTCAACACCCGTTCCGTGCGATTTGAAAAACCCCAACGCTCAGAGGATCCTCGTCCGTACGGACGTCACGACAATCTCAGCGAGTACGACGACCACGAAAATCGCGATCAGCACGACGGCGACCTGATCCCAGTACAGCAAGTTCAACGCCGTATCGAGCGCCACGCCGACGCCGCCGGCGCCGACGATGCCGAGAACGGCCGACTCGCGGATATTGATGTCCCAGCGAAACAGCGCGATCGACCAGAACGCCGGCCGGATCTGCGGCCAGTAGCCGAGCAGCAGCGTGGACATCCGCGACGCACCCGCCGCCGTCAGCGCCTCGATCGAGCCGGCGTTGGCTTCCTCCATCGCTTCGGCGAATAATTTGCCGGTGAAGCCGATGGAGCGGAAAGCGATAGCGAGCGTGCCTGCCAGGGGGCCTGGCCCGAACACGGCGACGAACAGCAGCGCCCACACCAGCGAATTGATCGACCGCGAGGTCACGAACACGAACTTCGCGAACAGGTTCAGCGCGAAATTCGGCGTCACGTTGCGGGCTGCGAGCAACCCGATCGGAACGGCTAGCACGATGGCGATGATCGTTCCGAGGGTTGCGATATGCAGCGTCTCGATCAGCCCCTGCAGCGTTGGCTGGATATAACTCAGGTCCGGCGGCCACATCCGCTTGAACAGATCGGTCATCTGGTCCGGCGCGTCGTAGAGAAACTCCGGAATGACGTCGATGGTGCGAAGCGAAATCACCAGCGCAAGAACCGCGAACAGATAGAACGCGAAACGCGACAGACGCTTCAGCGGCGTAAAACGCTGCCAGTCCCGGTCCAGTTGCGCCGCGACCGTCATTGGAAGACACGCCGCGCCCAGCCGGACACGATTTCCGCGACCATGATCAAGCTGACGATGACAATGAGGATGGCCAGCACCACGTCGAAGTCGAAACGCTGATAGGCCGTAAAGAGCGCGGCGCCGATACCTCCGCCGCCGACGATGCCGACCATCGTCGAGTTCCGCAGATTGGAATCGAGCTGATAGGTCGCAAAGCCGATGAAGCGCGGCAGCACCTGTGGTTGCACACCCATGATCAGGACGCTGAGGAATCCCGCGCCGGAAGCGCGCACCGCCTCAACCTGCTTTAAGGAAATTTCCTCGATCGCTTCCGCGAACAGTTTCGAGATAAAACCGATCGACGCGACGATCAGCGCCATGACACCTGCGAGCGCGCCAAACCCGATCGCTTTCACGAACAAAATCGCGACGATGATCGGATGGAACGAGCGGCATAACGCAATGACGCCGCGCATCGGCCAACTGATCCATGCCGGCATCAGATTGCGCGCAGCCATCAGCCCGACGGGAAGTGAAATCAGAACGCCGAAGAAGGTCGCGATGACGGCAATCTGCAGGCTCTCCAGGATGCCGTCGTAAATCAGTTCCCAGCGTTCGAAATTCGGCGGGAACATGCGGACCAGAAAGCGATGCCCGTGCTCAAGCCCGGTCGAAAACCGCTCGGCGCTGAAGCCAAGTTGCGAACCGGCATAGATGACGTAGATGACGAGCGCGACCCAACCCAGCCTGCCGAGCCAGTTGGGCGCGAACGCGGTGCGTTGGCCGGTTGCTGCGGGATCGGTCACGATCATTCCATCCAGTTCTCGCCGCCGTAGATCGTCTTGAGGTCGGCTTCCGTCAGGCCTTGCGGAGGCCCGTCATAGACGACCGAACCGCCGGTCATGCCGATAATGCGCGACGCGAAACGTTTTGCGAGCTCGACGTTGTGGATGTTGACGATGACGGGGATATTCCTCTCGGCCGCAAACCGATGGAGGATTTCCATGATCTCCACGGACGTCTTCGGATCGAGCGACGAGGTCGGCTCGTCGGCGAGAATGATGTCGGGCTCCTGCATGATGGCGCGCGCGATGCCGACCCGCTGGCGCTGTCCGCCCGATAACGCATCGGCGCGCCGCGTCGCAAAGCCGGGAAGCCCGACCGCATCGAGCAGATCGAACGCGCGCGCAATATCCTGCGCCGGAAACCGCCGCAGCCACGCCCGCCAGGCCGGAACGTATCCGAGCCGGCCGCACAACAGGTTTTCCATGACGGTGAGCCGTTCGACCAGATTGTATTCCTGGAACACCATGCCGATGCGGCGCCGCGCGCTGCGCAGCGAGCGGCCGGACAGCTTTGCGAGATCCTGTCCGCGAAACAGAATCTCACCCGAGGTCGGCTGTACCAGACGATTGATACAACGGATAAGTGTGCTCTTGCCTGTCCCCGAGGGGCCAATGATGGCGGTGAGCCCCGATCCCGGCAGCACCAGATCGATACCGCGCAGCACAGGCTGACCGGCGCGGTACTCCTTGCGGAGACCGCGCAGCACCAGCGCACGCGAGTCGTCGCCCTGAGGCGCCGCGGATGCCAGCGGCGAGACCTGCCCCTGCATCAGGGCTTCTTCTGCTCGGCTTTCTTCTTGGCCGCGGCGGCCTCGCGCGCCGCCTCCTTTTCGTAAGCTGCCTTGTTGTACGGCGTTCCGGAATCGTGAGCGACCTTGCGGATGATCGCCCAGTCTTTCTGATACGTAATCGGGAAGAACCGATCGTCGCCCTCGAAATCCTTCTGCATCGCCGGAGGGAAGCGGAAGTCGTAGAAGCACTTCTTCAGCTTGTCGGCGAGTTCAGGCTTCAGGTCGTGCGCGTAGGCAAAACCCGAGCTTGGAAAGGTTTCGCTGCGATAGATGATCCGGAAGTCATCGGTCTTGATGGTGCCGCGGGCGCCCATCCGCTCGAACACATCGGACGCCACCGCGCCGGCATCATAGTCGCCGGACTCGACGCCCAGCACCGACTTGTCGTGACCTCCGGAGTAGACGATCGGATAATCTTCGCCGGGCTTCAAGCCCTGCTCTGGAAACAGCGCCTTCGGCGCGAGATTGCCCGAATTCGACGAAGGCGCGGTATGGGCCAGCTTCTTGCCCTTGAGGTCGCTGAGCTTCTGATACGGGCTCGACTTCTTCACCACGACGATGAGGTTATAGCCCTCGACGCCCTTCTCGGTCCCCTTCGCGGCGAACGGCACCGCGCCTGCCATGTTGACCGCGAAGCCGACCGGGCCGGTGGAGAAGCCGGCGACCGTCAACCGGCCCGAGCGCATCGCCTCGATCTCGGCGGAGTTCGACTGAACGGGATAATAGACGACGCGCTTGCCGGTGCATTTGCCGAGATATTCGGTGAACGGCTTGAAGGCATTCTCATAGACCGCCGGATCTTCGACCGGGGTATAGGCAAACACGATCACGCTGGGATCGCGGGTTTTGGCGGGCGCATCGGCGACCAGATCGTTGTTCGCGTCGCAATAGGCATCATCCAGTTCGCCGCGGTTGGCGCACGCCTGCGCGGATGCCGTAGCCGGCACGAGAATGGAAACACCTGCAACCAAAAATGCCGCGATACAAAATGACTTCATGATGACTTGCCTTCTGATGAACCGGGAAAACTTCCCGCAAAACAATTTCGATGAACCGTTCTTAGCGGCGAAGAAATCGGTTAGCAAATGGCCTTTCGACAATTTTGGAATGCCGCATTGCAAAACATCTATTGCCGCTTCACAGAATCCTGCCGTACTAAACTTGCATCGCAATCACTCATTAGTATGGGTTCCATTCGCACAGTCGTTCGACAAGAGTGGGAAGCCGCTTCAAAAGAGTCAGGAATAGTCCGGAGGAATTCACGCATGTCACGTCGCCCTAACTGGCTTCTCGCCGCCTTCGTCAGTGTCGTTCTGCCGGTTGCGGCGCACGCGCAAGCCCCTACCGGCAAGGTCAATATCGTCACCTCGTATTCCAAGGACCTGACCGATCCGATCAAAAAGGCGTTTGAGGCCGCCATGCCGGGCATCACGCTCGACGTGCAGAATCGCAATACCAATGCCGGCGTGAAGTATCTGGAAGAGACGAAGGCCAACAATCAGGTCGACATCTTCTGGGCGTCCGCACCCGATGCGTTCGAGGCCCTCAAGGGCAGATCGCTGCTTCAAAAATACACACCGAAGGCGACGGGCATTCCGGCAAAGATCGGACAATTCCCGATTAACGATCCCGACGGCTTCTATTTCGGAT
>JAFEFK010000500.1 GCA_018240625.1 Pseudomonadota bacterium | reverse complement strand
GATAGGCAAACACATAAGGTAACCGGTCCGCGCCGGGCAGGCACTGCCGTGCGACGGCCGATAGCGCACCATCGGCGCCGATCAGCGCGCGCGCTCGAACGGTCTTCATCGTCACGGTTCCGTCGGTCGCGCGTTCCTCGTAGTGAACGATCGTGTCTCCCGCATCGTCCCGCTCGAAGCGCTTGAACAGGCCGGTTCGCCTGACCGCGCCGGCCTGCGCGGCACGCGCCCGGAGCCATTCATCGAACACTTCGCGATCGACCATGCCGACAAAGCCGCCGTCGATCGGCATGTCGACTTGCTTATCCGACGGCGACACCATGCGTGCAGCGTTGACGCGGGCGACCAGCAAGTGATCGGGAATCTCGAAATCGCGGATCAGGCGCGGCGGAATGGCGCCACCGCAGGGTTTGATGCGCCCGGCTCGATCCAGCAGCAGCACCTTTCGTCCAAGCCTGGCGAGGTCGTGCGCAGCAGTCGCGCCGGACGGTCCTCCGCCGACGATCACCACGTCGAAGCTATCGGAAGCTGTCATCATCCTGCTCCTCCCGGTACAGCAACGGCCGGCAGAACGGTCAGCGCGCTTGATCTATCGAAGCGCGCACGCGCCCGATGAACCCAGACGGCCATGACTGCCGCGACCACGAACAATCCGGCCTCCGACGCAAAGACCACCGCGTAGGACAAAGCCGGCGATGCCAGCAGATAATGTGCGACATCACTGGCAAGCGTTCCGAGGAAGCCACCGATGCCGAATGCGAATGCCTGCGCCGCGCCCCACAAACCCATGCGCACGCCTTCGCGCCTTTCGCCGCCCGTGCTGACCAGTTCCATCATCGATCCGATCGCGGCGACGGCATAGGCGCCGTTGGTAACACCAAGCATGAAGACGGTTTGCCGCAGCGGCCAGGATGGCCCGACTATCGCGGCCGCTACCAGACATAACAATGCGACCGCGGACGCCAGGCAGCCGCCGAGGGTCCACATCTGCAAATTGCCCCGCGACCGCGGATAGAGCGCACCGATCATCGGAACCAACGCCATTCCAATCAGCGTACCGCCGTGCTGCAGGCCGGAGAGCTTAGTGGTTTCGCCCGGCGTGAAACCGAATACCTGACCGGCGAACGGCTCGAGAATCAAATCCTGCGCGCTATAGGCCAGCATCGAGACGAATACGAAAATCGCGAAGCGCCGGGCCCTCGGCTCGGCCCATACTTCCATGAAGGCCTCACGAAACGAGGACTTCTGTGGCGCCCGTTCTTGCGCGGATGATTGTGCAATGACGGCGGCTGCACGCGGCTCGATCCCCCAGACACCGAGCAAGGCCAGCACCATCGCCGCGACGGAAACGGATCCGGAAACGACAACCAGCCTCAGCGGCGAGAATGGATCCAACATCTGACCGGCGACGCCCGTCGTGATGATAAAGCCCGCGATCATCATCACCCAGACCAATGTAGCCGCTGCCGCGCGCCGCTTTTCATCGGTCCGTTTGGCTAACAACACCAACAACGATGTGCCGGCGGCGCCGACCCCCGCACCGATCAGGCAGAAAGCAAAAACCGCGAGCACGACGCCGAATAGCGGATGCGTCGCCATCCACGCGGTGGCGACCGAAGCGAGCAGCCCGCCAATCGCAAGAACCGCCATGCCGCCCACAATCCAGGGCGTCCGCCGAGCGCCCAGATCGGAGCCGTGGCCCCACGCTGGACGGAACACCTGCAACACATAGTGAATCGCTACCAGCGCACCGGGAAGGATCGCGGGCATCGCCAGCTCGACGACCATCACACGATTGAGCGTCGAGGTCGTGAGCACCACGATCGCACCGAGCCCGGTCTGAACCAGGCCGAGCCGAATGATACCAAACCAGGAGAGCCCAGGGCTGCTCATCATCATCCTCCCCGGATTGAGGCCAGCGCGAATGCAGCGATCAGCATACCCACCACATAACAACTGATCCCGGTGCCGTTGTACCAGGGCGCGCGCTCGCGGGGCATTTTCAGGAAATGCGCCATCAGAAAAAACTGGGCAATCAGCAACACTCCGACAGCGGCCGCGTAAAACGGACGTTGCCATGTCAGCAGCAGTGCAACCACCGCGGCCTGCGGCACGGCCATCACGAAACACGCAAAGCGCGCGGCATTCCCGACACCGAGAAGCACCGGCAACGAGTCGATGCCCATCCGCTTGTCGCCCTCGACGGACTTGAAGTCGTTGAGCGTCATGATGCCGTGGGCGCCGATACTGTAAAGCAGCGCGATAACGACAATGCGCCAGTCCGGCGCCGATGCGCTCATCACGGCAGCGCCCGTGAACCAGGGTAGTCCTTCATAACAAAGCCCGCATGCCGCGTTGCCCCACCAACCGTTTTGCTTCAGCCGGATTGGCGGCGCGCTATAGGCCCAGGCGAGGACAAGCCCGACAATTGCTGCAACAAATCCCCATGTGCCGAGCGCCGTCGCAAGCAGCAATGATAACGCGGTCCACACCACCGCGATGTAAAGACCCCATCGGCCGGGAATCCGCCCGGACGGAATCGGGCGTTGCGGTTCGTTGATGGCGTCGACATGCCGGTCATACCAGTCGTTCACGGCCTGACTGGTGCCGCACACCATTGGCCCCGCCAGCAACACGCCGGCGGCGATCAGAGGCCAGCGTTGGCCCGGTGCAACGCCGGACGAAACGATGCCGCACCCGAGCGCCCACATGGGAGGAAACCAGGTGATCGGCTTGAGCAACTCAAGGATCACCGATGGTGCGGGATGCGTCACGACGGCACTATTCATCTTCGACCTCCCCTTCCGCGGCCTGCTCGTCCAAACCGAACCGCCGAAGCTTGACGTAGAGGCTTTGGCGACTGAGGCCGAGCATCTCGGCGGCCGACGCACGGTTGTCGCCGGTCAATTCCAACGCCGCTTCGATTGAAAGTTTTTCGATCACGTCGGTCGCCTCGCGGACGAGGTCGCGCAACGGCACGCGTCCGATCAACTCCGTCAATTGCGCCACGGAGCGCGGCAGTTCGCTTTGCGACCCCGTCGCACTCGACAGCCGCTTCTCGACGTTTCTGATCGCAAAGCCGAAACCGGGTTGATCTTCATTGTCGGCCAGCGATACCGCCGAGACCTCGACCTCCGCGACCGCGCCGTATTCACCGCGCATTCCCGTCGAGAACAGCCGGATCGAACCGTTCCGACGGAGGTTTGCAAGGGCCACGCTGAAATCGATCCCGGCCCGACCGAGCCACCTATCCAGCGATTCGCCGCGAGACTGCTCGGCGCTGTTGAGCTGCGCCATTTCGAGAAATGCGAGGTTTGCCCTGATTATGCGACCGTCATATTGGGTAATGACCAGTCCATCGGGCGCGACGTCAAAATACCGCAACAGTATCGAGGTTGCCTTCAAGGCTCCTCCCTCCGCGGGGGCCTGCGACGACAATCGAACCAAGAACAGCGACGAACTCTCCTGACGAAACAGCGAGGCCGCCACACTGCATTCGCGATGCCCATCGGCCAGTTGCGCGCGCGCGCTATGGTCGCGTCCGGTAGCGCGGACATCTGCCAAAAGCCGTTCGATGACCGTAGCGCTGGCGGCATCGAAATGACCAATGAGTCCCGATTTCAGGAGCTGTGGCGCATTCTCGTCAAGCAGTGCCAGCGCGGCTGGATTGGCGTCGAGAATCACGTTGCTGGAGGCATCAACGATCATGACCGCGTCCGACGAGACCTGAAACAACAGCCGGTACCGCGTTTCGGCATGCCGCAGCCGGACATAGTCCCGTTCCATCGACTGCTGCGCATTGATCAGCCGCTGCTGCATCGCAGCGAGCGGCCGCAAGTCGCGGCCCACAACGACAAAACGATCTTCGCGCCCGATATCGATCGCCGAGTAAAGCACCGGAATATCCTGACCGCCGGGCGACGCGTGGTTGACCTGGCGCCAACCAGGGGATTTGCGTGCAGCTGCATCCCGAAGCAACTCCCCGACTTTCGCGCTGGTTTCGGGAGTTACGATCTCCTGGAGTTTCGAACCAAGCCAACGGCCATGGCCGTCTAGTTCGAGCGACAACTCCTCCTTGTTGAAAGCGACATCGCGAATGAGGCCCTGCGGATCGACCACGACCGCGATGTCGGTCGCGGCCGCGATCAAGTTCGCGGCAGACTGTGCACCGAGATCTCCCAGTGACTCCTTCGGAGATTTGAACACTTGCACCAGGACAAATATCCTCCAACAATCAAGGGTCCTCCAATGCGCGTCCTTGCCGTCAGTCTTCTTGTTGCCGCGGACGGATGCTGCGCGGAAATAACGTTATCGATCGCCGCGGCATCGTTCCGATTCGAATCAGACGGAATGAACCCGCAAGACAGGTAGAATTACGCGTGCCTACTTCCTGCATTCGCAAGCATGGTTCAGAGCCGATAGAGCGGCATAGGCGCTCCTTACCTTGGCAAGGCCAGTCCGTGCTTGACACCCCAATCGAACCAGTTGTCGACCACGGTTCCAGACAGCAGGATCCCGATGCCGCCACATAGCGGGCATAACACCGCGAACCACCAAGCCCAGCGATGGATCGATTCCGCCGTCGCATTGAAGCCCATCGTCCAGCGCCAGAACAAAGCTGCTCGCTCCAGTGCCGTTCCTCGATCGACGATCTGCTCGATTTCGCGCTCGCCGCCGTACCGGCTCACCGCAAGAATCGTGGCGCCATGCATCGCGAACAGCAGCGCCGATCCATACAAGAACGCGATCGAGAGCATGTGGAATGGATTATAAAAGAGGTTGCCGTGGGTGATGGAGAAGTTGTTGGTCCAGTCGAGATGCGGGAAGATCCCGAACGGAACAGCTTCGCTGAAATGGCCCATCAGCAACGGGCGGATAAAGCCCAGCACCAGATAGAGCCAGATCGCAGAAGCAAATGCCCAGGACACATGGGTACCCATGCCCAGCGCGCGTGCGCGCCGGTAGGTGCGGGTCCACCAGAGCAGAATTGACGTCGTCAGGAAGAAGCCGGCCATAAGCCACCATCCGCCTTCGCGCAGCGGCGGGAAACTGATTCCATACTCCGGTTTGGGCGGGTCGAGCGAAAGCCAGGGCAACTGCCTGACGAACTCGATCGGACTCCAGTTGACCGAAGCCATCATGTTGAGGCCGATGATCTCGATCGCGACAATGCCGCACATGATCGAGGCAAGACCTAGAAACCCGAGGTAGATCGGACCGACCTGGGCGTCGCCGAGTTTTCCGAGCCAGTAGTTGAACCGGCCCTCCCCGGTTCGAACCCAGGTACCGGGCTGCAGGGGAATGCCCGGATAAACGGTGCCGCGAACCTGCACTTGCGTAAAGAAATTTTGATAATTGGCCATGGCGAGACTCTCTCTGATTCTGGATGACCGGGTTTAATTGGAGGACCAGATCGGAAGATTGCGCCACCAGTTCCACCATTCGGACCAGGCATTGCCTTCCGACCACAAAGGACCGCTGATCACGATGCAGATCGCGCTGAATGCCACGGCCGACAACGCCACGAACAATCCGAGACGATGGATACCGATGGTGCCGACTGAATAGCCGATGAGGTCGCGGAAGATCGTATTCTCATGTTCGGGCGATTTGACCGGCTCGCCTCTGTCGGGGTTTGTCGACGACAGGATCAGGCCGCCATGCAGCGCCAGCGCCAGGCACGTCGTGAAGAAGAACGTGATGGCGATCATATGCGCAGGATTGTAGTGGAAGTTGCCGTAAGTGTAGCCGGTGTTCGATACCCAATCGAGATGGGAGATAATGCCGTAAGGAAAGCCGTAGCTCCACGATCCCATCAGCACTGGCCGGATCACCACCAGCGTGAAGTAGGCAAAGATCGCAAAGCTGAACGCGAACGGCACGTGATAGCCGATGCCGAGCTTGCGGCAGATTTCGACTTCGCGAAGCGCCCAGGAGACGAACGCCCCCAGCGCACAGATGGTCACGATCTGCCAGATGCCGCCTTCCTGCAGCGGCGCAAAGGACAATCCGTATTTGACGTCAGGCGGGTTGACGCTGATCTGCCAGAGGTTCCAGGTCGGGCCGAGCGCTGTATTCCACAGGATCATTGCGATCCCGACCAGCGCAAAGAACGCCGTCGTCATGCCGAAGAACCCGACATAAAAAGGGCCGACCCAGAAATCGAACAGGTCTCCCCCGATGAGCGTTCCGCCGCGAACGCGGTATTTTCTTTCAAAGCTGAGCATTGCCATCGATGGTTCCTCCGCGTGCGAATCTGAAAATCAGCGCATCATTCATCAGGTAGCTACCGGAAGCGGACGAGCCCGACCGCTCATTCCGAGCTCGTCCGTTCCGGTATGCAGTCGGTCATGCCATCAGGACGGCATGACTGGCGGTGTGTACGGCAGAGTAATCTCTCCCGTTTTCACTGGGGCCTTGCGAGGCCCGTCCAACCAGTTGAACCGGTCGGTCGAGAGCAGAATGAAGTGGATCACGATCGCCAGTCCAAACAGGAACGTGAAGAGCATGACCAACGCACGCCGCGGATCGAACAGAAGCCAAATTCGCCACATGTTTTTCTCTCCCTATGTCAACAGCGAGAAAGAAACACTGGCGAAGTGCTGGATACCATCCATCGCCGCTTTGTAACCGCCGGGGCCCGGCAGCCAGGGACGCCACATCCAAGCGAGGATGTGAGCCACCACCGCGATCGCCACAAAGAGAAAGAAACTCGTCATGAATATCGAGTGGAATTCCTTGGCTTCTG
>JAFEFK010000004.1 GCA_018240625.1 Pseudomonadota bacterium | reverse complement strand
TGATGAATGTCCTGTAATGACTCACAAGCAGAGGCATTTCAGGGCGATGGAGCAAGCGGAGGGCTCCATTTCGCATGATAAGCTTAGCTTTATCAATGCCTTACACAATTCACACCCCTGATCGGCCACTCACGGCGATCCGCATCCGGGCCGCCGCCGGCGATCCCAGCCGGGGCTGGCTGATGGCCGGCGGCCAATCCATCCCGGTTGCGCTCGGGCGTGGCGGCATCAAAGCCAACAAACGCGAAGGCGACGGCGGCACCCCCAGCGGGACTTTCTCACCCGTGCGATTGTGGTGGCGCGCCGACCGGCATCCGCGGCCCCGCACGTTTCTCCCGGTGCGTCCGATCACGCCCACGGACGCCTGGTGCGAGGACCCCGCCGACCGGCACTACAATCAGGCCATCAGACTTGAGCGCGGCGAAAATGGCGACCGGCTCACGCGCGCCGACCATCTCTACGACTTCATCATCGAGATCGATCACAACACGCGTCCCCGCGTTGCCGGGCGCGGGAGCGCGGTATTCCTGCATCTGGCGCGCGATAATTTCGGGCCGACCGCCGGATGCGTAGCGATGACGCGGCCTGCGATGCTGCGGCTGTTGCGGCGAATCGGGCCGCGGACTCGGATCGAGATCGGGTGAATGAAATGCGATGCTTCTTTCTTCCCTCTCCCCTTGTGGGAGAGGGTGGCGAGCATCGTCAGATGCGAGCCGGGTGAGGGGTCGCTAACTCACATACCCCTCACCCGCCTTCGACGCTTCGCATCTCAGGCACCCTCTCCCACAAGGGGAGAGGGAAGACAAGCTTACCGCTTCCCGAAAATCGCCGAGCCGATCCGCACATGGGTCGCGCCGAACTGGATCGCGATGGCGAAGTCGGCGCTCATGCCCATCGACAATCGCGTGAGGCCATTGCGCGCGGCGATCTTGGCGGTGAGCGCAAAGTGCGGCGCCGGCGCATCATCCACCGGCGGAATGCACATCAAGCCCGCGATCGTCAGGCCGTAAGTGTCGCGGCACGCCGCGATGAAATCGTCGGCCTCCGCAGGCGCGATGCCGGCCTTTTGCGGTTCTTCGCCGGTGTTGAGCTGCACGAACAGTTGTGGCCGGCGATCCTGCTTGACGATTTCCTTGGCTAACGCTTCGCAAATGCTGGCACGGTCCACCGAATGGATGGCGTCGAACAACGCGACCGCTTCCCTGGCCTTGTTGGATTGCAGCGGACCGATCAGATGCAGCGCGAGACCCGGATGCGACGCCATCAAGGCAGGCCATTTGCCTTTGGCCTCCTGCACGCGGTTTTCACCGAACACCCGCTGTCCCGCCGCAATCACCGGCACGATCGCATCGGCCTCGAACGTTTTTGACACTGCCATCAGCGTCACCGAGGAACGTTCGCGCCGCGCATCCCGACAGGCGCGGACGATTTCCTCCTCAACAGAAGCAAGCCCGCTTGGTAAATGCCCGGTTATTGGCTCAGCGCCTTGAGTGGTCATTTGATTC
>JAFEFK010000049.1 GCA_018240625.1 Pseudomonadota bacterium | reverse complement strand
GGCCTTGCCGCTCCACTCCCCGCCCTTCCGCACATTCCGCACGACGTTGTGATAGGTGACTTCGCGGCCGCGATTCTCGCCACGCCCGATCGAAATCGGCACCGCCTTCGAGATCGCGCAGATCCAGACCTCGCCATGATCTGAAGGATGACTGGCGCTGGCGGACGCGACCGACACATTGAGTTGCTTACCCGACACCGACATCGAGACCGGCACCGACATCACGTCGTCATTCTTGCGCGTATCGTGCATGGCGCCTTCGATGGCCGCACGATCGTTACCAACTACATGGGCCGATCCGTTGACGATCACCTGCGGCGTGTAGACGTCGCGGTCGCCACGCATCTGCGAATAGGCCTTCTGGCGTGCCGTAAAACGGTTATCCGCCAGCGTGTCCTTCCAGCCGAGATAATCCCAGTAGTCGATCGGCAGGCCCAGCGCGACAATCGAGGGGTCTTTGGAGAGTTCGCCGAGAATCTTGTCGGCTGCGGGGCAAGACGAACAGCCCTGAGACGTGAACAGTTCGACCACGGCGCGCGGGTCCGCCTCTGCAGGACGAATGACGGCGACGAACGCGCAAACACCGAGTGCGCCGGACAGCCGCGACAAACCACCATGAGACATCGTTAGGGCCAAACTGAAACCGTGATACGCCGTGTGCCGGCGCCACGAAGATAATCAAGCCTCCGAACGCGAGAAGGCGACCTGTTCATAGGCCGCCTTCCGTTCACCTGCCACTCAATTCGCAGTGAGGCCATCGCGAGCATATTCAGGCGGCCAGCTTGCGCAGCACGTAATGCAGAATGCCGCCGTTGCGATAATACTCGAGCTCGTCGAGCGTATCGATGCGGCACAGCAGCGAGACGCGCTGCAGCGAACCGTTGCTGGAGACGATTTCCGCCGTCAGCTTCTGGCGCGGCTTCAGATCGCCCTGCAACCCGCGAATTGTCACGGTCTCGTCGCCTTTCAGCCCGATCGACTGCCACGATGCGCCGTCCTCGAAGGTCAGCGGCAGCACACCCATTCCGACGAGATTGGAGCGGTGGATGCGCTCGAAGCTCTGGCAGATCACCGCGCGCACGCCGAGCAGGCGGGTACCTTTGGCAGCCCAGTCGCGCGACGAGCCGTTGCCGTATTCGGCTCCCGCGAACACCACCAGCGGCACGTTTTCCTGCTGATACTTCATCGCGGCGTCGTAGATCGACATCTGTTCGCCGTCAGGCCAATGCTTGGTGAGACCACCTTCCGGAATGTTGCCGTCGGCGCCCCTCAGCATGAAGTTCTTGATGCGAATGTTGGCGAAGGTGCCGCGCATCATCACTTCATGATTGCCGCGCCGCGTGCCGTACTGGTTGAAGTCCGCCGGGCGCACTTGATGCTCCGACAAATACTTGCCGGCCGGCGACGTCAGCTTGATCGAACCCGCCGGCGAGATGTGGTCGGTAGTGATCTTGTCGCCGAATATCGCGAGAATTCGCGCGTCGACCACATCGGCGATCGGTTCCGGCTGCTTCTTCATGCCCTCGAAGTACGGCGGATTCTGCACGTAGGTCGAACTCATGTTCCAGCGGTAGGTTTCGCTTTCGACGGTCTTGATCTTGCGCCAGTTGGTGTCGCCCTTGAACACATCGGCGTATTTCTTCTTGAAGATGGTCGAGGTCACGAACTTCTTGATGAAGGCATTGATCTCCTTCGTCGTCGGCCAGATATCCCTGAGGTACACCGGCTTGCCATCCTTGCCGGTTCCGAGCGGCTCGGTGGCGAGATTTTTCGTCACTGAACCGGCGAGCGCGTAGGACACCACCAGCGGCGGCGACGCCAGATAGTTGGCCTGCACGTCCGGCGAGACGCGGCCTTCGAAATTGCGATTGCCGGAGAGCACCGCGGCGGCCACGATTCCATTGTCGTTGACCGACTTCGAAATCTCCTCCGGCAGCGGACCGGAGTTGCCGATGCAGGTGGTGCAGCCGAAGCCGACGAGATTGAAGCCGACCGCATCGAGGTCCTTCTGCAATCCGGAATTCGAAAGATATCCCGCGACCACCTGGCTGCCCGGCGCGAGCGAGGTTTTTACCCATGGCTTGGCCTTTAGACCCTTGGCGTGCGCGTTGCGCGCCAACAGGCCGGCGGGGATCAGCACGCTCGGGTTCGACGTATTAGTGCAGGACGTGATGGCGGCGATCACCACATCGCCATGACCGAGCTCGAAATCACGCCCTTCGACCGGGAAATGCGCAGCAGAGTCCGACTTCTTGTATTCGTTCGCCAGCGCAGTCGCGAAACCTTCCGCGATCGCAGGCAATGCCTGACGGCCCTCGGGCCGCTTGGGGCCGGCGAGCGACGGCACCACCGTGCCGAGATCGAGCGTCAGCGTTTCCGTGAACACCGGATCCGGCGACGCGGTGGTGCGGAACAGGCCCTGCGCCTTGGCGTACTTGGTGACGAGCGCGACGCGCGGCGCCGCGCGGCCGGACGTTTTGAGATAATCGATGGTCGCGGCGTCGACCGGGAAGAAGCCGCAGGTCGCGCCATACTCCGGCGCCATGTTGCCGATG
>JAFEFK010000499.1 GCA_018240625.1 Pseudomonadota bacterium | reverse complement strand
CGATGCCTTATCCATCCGTCATTGCGAGGAGCAAAGCGACGAAGCAATCCAGTTCTTGCTTTGGGGCTTCTGGATTGCTTCGCTTCGCTCGCAATGACGATCCTATTTTGGCTTGGCGACCTCTCTCTTACAGGAGAGGTAAAGCATCTACCCTCGTCCCCTGGTCGGAATCTGGTTGAACGGCACGTCCTTGTCGACCCGGATGTCGCCCGGCAGGCCCAGCACCCGCTCCGCGATGATGTTGCGCATGATCTCGTCGGTGCCGCCCTCGACGCGGGTGCCCGGCGCGCGCAGCAGCATCGCCTGGAATTTTCCGGCGACTTCCGCGTCCTCCGGGCCGCTCAGCACGCCGGCCGCGCCCTGCAGGTCGAGCGCGTACATCGCGACCTCCTGGATCATCGAACCCGCCACGAGCTTGCCGATGGAGTTCTCCGGCCCCGGACGCTCGCCCTTCGACAGCGCCGAGATAGCGCGCAGGCTGGTGTAACGCAGCCCGCTCGCCTTCACGGCATAATTCGCAAGCCGCGAGCGGACGCCGCGATCCTCGATCGCCGGGCCGCCCTCCAGCATCAGGCTGCTGCAATAGTCGAACAGCTCGGGAAAACCGGTGGCGACGCCTGCGCCGATCGACATGCGCTCGTTCATCAGCGTGGTCAGCGACACGTTCCAGCCGTCGTTGACGACACCGAGGCGCTGGTGATCGGGGATCACCACATCGGTGAAATAAACCTCGTTGAAATCCGACTGGCCGCTGGCCTGCTTGATCGGCCGCACCTCGACGCCGGGCGATTTCATGTCGAGGAAGAACATGGTGAGGCCCTTGTGCTTAGGCACGGTGGGGTCGGTGCGCGTCAGCAGGATGCCGTAGTCGGAATAATGCGCGCCCGACGTCCAGATCTTCTGGCCGTTGATAACCCAGTTGTCGCCCTTCTTCTCCGCGCGGGTGCGCAGGCCCGCGACGTCGGAGCCGCCGGCGGGTTCGGAGAACAACTGGCACCAGACCTTCTCGCCGGAGGCGAGCGGCGGCAGGTAGGCGCGCTTATGGTCCTCGTTCGCGAACGCCATCATGGTCGGCCCGCACATGCCATGGCCGATGATGAACATATGCGAAAGCTTGCCGAACGCGCCCTCCTCCTGCTGCCAGATCACGCGCTCAATTGGAGAAGCTCCGCGGCCGCCATATTCCTTCGGCCAGTGCAGGCAGGCCCAGCCAGCGTCGGCCTTCTTCTTCTGCCAGGCCTTGGCGACCTCGAGAATGTTGGCGCCCTTGAACTGGGTGCGGCCGAGCGACGACTTCTTCAGTTCGTCCTCGTACTGCTTCGGCGCATTCGCCGCGATCCAGGCTTTCGCCTCGGCGCGAAACGCGGCTTCCTGCGGGGTATCATCGAAGTTCATATCGTTCTCCTTACCGTCATTGCGAGCGGAGCGAAGCAATCCAGAGTTACAAAGGAAAGCTGGATTGCTTCGTCGCTCCGCTCCTCGCAATGACGATCATGTCAGGTGTCTTTGACATCACGCCGCGTTCTTCTTCCGCATGCGGTCGATCAACTGGTCTTCCCAATAGGACAGGCTGCCGAGCCCGAGCGCCAGCGCGTTTGCGCGGCGGTAGTACATGTGGCAGTCGAACTCCCAGGTGAACCCCATGCCGCCGTGGACCTGGATATTGTTCTTGGCGCAGTGCTGGAACGCCTGCGTCGCGCTGACGCGCGCGGCGGCCGCCGCCTCAGGCAGTTCGCCCGCGTCGGTCGAGAGCGCCCACGCGCCGTAATAGCAATTGGAGCGCGCCAGCGTCGCCGACACGTACATGTCGGCCAGCATGTGCTTGACCGCCTGGAACGATCCGATCGGGCGGCCGAACGCGATACGATCCAGCGCATAGTCGCGGCCCATCTCCAGCGCGCGGTCGGAACCGCCGACCTGCTCGAACGCCACCAGCACCGCGGCGCGATCCAGCACGCGCGTCAAAATGCTCCAGCCTTCGTTGGCCGCGCCCAGCGGCTCCGCCTTGCAATTCCGGAAGATCAGTTCGGCCTGCTGCCGGGTCGGGTCGATGCCGGTCAGCACCTTGGCCTCCACACCATCGGCCTTGAGATCGACCAGATAGAGCGCGATGTCGCTCTCCCGCCCGCTCGATCCGGTGCGCGCGGCGACGACGGCGAAATCCGCGATCGCACCGTCGGCGACCGGCTTCTTGACGCCATTCAGCGTGTCGTTCGACGCCGTCAGCTTGATCGCCTTGGGCGACGGATTGCCCGGCCCCTCGAACAACGCCAGCGTGCCGATGGCCTCGCCAGCCGCGATCTTCGGCAGCCACTTCTGCTTCTGCGCATCGCTGCCCGCGATCATCAGCGCCTCGGCGGCGAGATAGACCGTCGAGGAAAACGGCACCGGCGCCAGCGCGCGGCCCATTTCCTCCGCCAGCACGCACAATTCAAGATGCCCCGCGCCCGCGCCGCCGAATTCCTCCGGGATCGCGACCCCGAGAAAGCCCATGTCCGCAAGCCCCTTCCAGAGTTCGCGGTCGTAGTCCGCCTTGCCGTCGAGCACCGCGCGCACCGCCTTCGGTGGGCATTTCTCGGTGAGGAACTTTCGCGCCTGATCGCGGAGTTGCTTCTGGTCGTCGGAGAAATCGAAGTTCATGGGAACTGCTCTCGTTATAAGTGTGAGATCGAAGTTGCGAGGTTGACGGCACTCCCTCTCCCATGGGGAGAGGGTCGGGGTGAGGGGGTACGATCTATCGTCAGGCCGTACGCCCTCACCCGGATTGCTCCGGCGCGCGATTGCGCTGCCGAGCAATCCGACCTCTCCCCACGGGAGAGGTGAAACGGCGCTTGTTGTGTCTCTTCGTTCATTTCAGCACCAGCACATCCTCATCCGGCGGATCGGCATACAGCCGCGCCACCAGGTCGGCGCGACGGTCGAGCCCGGCGCGCTGGTTGATGTAGCCCTTGTCGGTCAGTTCGTTGCCGTCGATCGAGGGCGGCTCGGCCATCAGCATCACGCGCACGATCCGCGTGCTGCTGGCGCCGTTGCAGGCCGCATTGTGCGCCTCGAGACCCTTGCGCAGGCTGGCCAACACGGCCGGATGCTTTACCGCCTGCTCGTAGATTGCGTCAGGATCGTTCATGATCTGGCGGCAGGCATGCAGGTTGGGCCACGCCAGCAAGCCGACGAACGGCCGGTCCTGCCCGGCGACCAGCGCGTCATGCACCACGGGCGAAGCCGCCGCGATGGCGTCGGTGCGCAGCGGCCCGACTTGCACGAAGGTGCCCGTCATCAGCTTGAAGTCCTCGACCACGCGGCCGGCGAAAATAAGACCCTGCACCGGATCGCTGTCGTCGACGAAGGTCGCAGCATCGCCGATCTTGTAGAAGCCTTCCTCGTCGAACGCCGCCTTGGTGAGATCGGGCTGGCTGTGATAGCCCGGCGTGACGTTGATGCCGCGCACGCGGATTTCATACTTCGGTCCCGCCGGAACGAGTTTCAGTTCGACGCCGGGGAACGGCAGGCCGATCAGGCCGACGCGCTCGGTGTCCCAATAGGTGCCGGTCGAGGTCGGCGCGGTCTCGGTCGAGCCCCAGCCGGTATAGAACACGATGCGCTCGCCGGTGGCGCGCACCGCCAGCGCCTGCATGCGGTCGTAGAGATCGTCCGGCAGCCGCGCGCCGCCATACGCCATCAGCGAAAGATTCTTGAAGAAGCTGCGGCAAAGCGCGTCGTCCTTCTCCATCGCCGCCGCCAGCACGGCATATCCCACCGGCGCGTTGGCGTAATAGGTCGGCGAAATCTCGCGCAGGTTCTTCAGCGTTTCCTCGAACTGGCCCGGCACCGGCCGGCCGTCGTCGATGTACAGCGTGCCGCCCTCGATCAGCAGCGGATTGAACAGCGCATTGCCGCCCATGGTGTGATTCCACGGCATCCAGTCGAGATAGGTCGGCAGCGGGCCGTCCGCCTTGCGCGGCCGGGTCTGCATCATCATCGCGGCGTTGGCGCACATCATGCGCTGGGTGTTAATGACGGCCTTCGGCATCCCGGTCGAGCCGGAGGTGAATAGCAGTTTGCCGACCGTGTCGGGCGTGATTTTCGCGATCGACGCCGCCACCTCATCCGTCACCGGCGTCGCGGCGAGATCGGCATAGGCGATGCTTGGGATGCCGTCGGCGGGATGCGCGACATGTACCACCGGGATGCCGTTGAGATCGAGCGCGCCGAGCGCCTTCGCGAAGGCCGGGCCGTCCTGCACCAAGACAAGCGCCGGCTTCACCAGGCCGAACAGGTATTTCAGCTTGGCGTGATCCTGACTCATCAGCGAATAGGCCGGAGATACCGGCGCGACAGGAACGCGCGCCTGCATCGCGGCCAAGGTCATCAGCGCATGCTCGATGGAATTGCCGGACAGGATCGCGACCGGCCGCCCCTCCGGCAACTTGAGATTCAGAAGGCCCTGCGTCAGCGCATCGACCGTGCGCTTGGCCTCGGCATAGCTGACCTTGCGCCATTGCCGCTCCGTGCCCGCGCGCTGCGCGAGCCAGGTGACGTCAGGGCGCTCCTTCGCCCATTTCGCCAGCGGCGCCGGTATGTGCGGCTCGTAAGGGTTCAACGGAATGCGCGACTTCAGGACGATGACGCCGTCGGGCCGGCGCTCGACGGCGATGTCGCGCTTCAGCCAGTCGATCTTGCGGAAGGCCGGTTTGGTCAGCACTTCCGCCGCATTGCCACTCATGTCGCTTCTCCCGAACGTCTTGTCTCGCGGCCTCTTGCCGAGCCGCTCGCTAGCGCCTGATATAAACAGGCTT
>JAFEFK010000498.1 GCA_018240625.1 Pseudomonadota bacterium | reverse complement strand
GACATCAAGCGGGTAGACAGCAAGCTCGCCAACGAGAAATTCGTCGCCAACGCGCCGGAAGAAATTGTCGAGGAAGAAAAAGAAAAGCGTGAAGCGGCCATCGCGCGCAAAGCCAAATTCGTCGAAGCGCTGGAGCGATTGAAGGCGGCAGAGTGAGCGCTGCGCCGTCCTCGTTGCGCCCGTTGAGCCTGCTCTGGCTCGGAGGCGTCGGTCTGCGGCTGGCAATCCTGGCGGTGCCGCCGGTGCTGGCGCTCATCATTTCAGACCTGAATCTGTCGGGAACGGATGTCGGGATTCTCAACGCTATTCCCGTCAGTCTCTTTGCATTGATCGCGGTTCCAGGTTCGCTGTTGATCGCGCGGGTGGGAGCCGTCAATGCGCTTGTCGTCGGCTTGTTTGTGGCGGCTGCCGGATCGGCGTTGCGCGGCTTTGCCTTCGATGGCGCGACCCTGTTCGCGGCCACGGCGCTGATGGCGGCAGGCGTTGCCGTGATGCAGCCGGCGCTGCCACCGCTGGTGCGGCAATGGGTGCCGCACAGAATCGGGTTTGCTACCGCCGTCTACACCAACGGTCTTCTGTGCGGCGAAATCTTTCCGGTCGTGCTCGCGGCGGTCGTCGTGCCGCTGTTGGGCGGTGGCTGGCGCGGCAGTCTTGAAGTCTGGTCGGTGGTGTCGGCGCTGAGCGCGCTGGTCATTTTCGTGGCGCGGCCCCGTGGCGACGGCGCGGCGGTTCATCGCCGCAAATGGATGCCCGACTGGCGCGATCCGCTGCTCTGGAAGGTCGGCCTCGTCACCAGCGCCAACAACCAGCTTTATTTCTGCACCAATGCGTTCCTGCCGGGTCTGCTGCTGCAGACCGGACATACCGATCTGATCCGGCCGGCCCTGTCGGCGCTCAATGCCGGTCAGTTGCCGGGATCGTTTCTCCTCCTGATCGCGGCCAGCCGTCTGGAGCGGCGCAAATGGCCGCTTATCCTGTCCGGTGTTTTGGGTATCGCGGGTGTCGTCGGCGTTGCGACGATCACGAATTTATGGGGCATCATGTGCGCCGCGGCGCTGATCGGATTTACCTGCGCCATCGGCTTGACGCTCGTGCTGACATTGCCGGCGCTGCTGGTGGCTCCGGATGATGTCCCCCGCATGTCGGCGGGTGTTTTCACGATCGGCTACGGCATCGCGATGCTCATCTCGATTGTCAGCGGAGTCGTGTGGGATGCGACGGGCAATGCGGCGTTCGCGTTTCTGCCGATTGCGCTGGCGCTGATCCCAATGATCCTGATTCCGCTGAGGACCGACCTCAGGAGCCAGCGGTCCTGAACGGCTTGCTGAGGAATTTTGATCCCTTCCATCCGTAGCGCCAGGGCAGGTCGGCGGCCTTGGTGATTCCAATGCGGACTCCGGCGACCACATCGACCGTTGTCGTGCGCCGGTAGAGCGCGATCGGCGGCGCATCGAGCGGCAACGCGTTGTGTGCGATCGTTATCCCTAGCGCCTCGCATAATTTTCCCGGACCCGAACACAGCAACCGTTCGTCATGCAGCCCGCGCCGCCGACGCATCGCCGGGATACCGTGGGTCGGTTGCAAGGCGCGGATCAGGACCGCGGCTGCGGAGCCTTCCTTTTCGCACACGAAATTGACGCACCAGTGGATGCCGTAGGAACGGTAGACATAGGCAAAGCCGGGCGGGCCGAACATCACCCTATTGCGCGGGGTCGGGCCGCGATAGGAATGCGCCGCGGGTTCGGTGTGGTGGTAGGCTTCCACTTCGACAATGATACCGCCGACGCCATCGACGAGCATTGTCGCCCCGACCAACTCAGGCGCCACCTCATGGACGCTGCGCGAGAAAAAAGAACGCTTGATCGGTTTGCCGATTGCAGGAGAGGTCGAATTGGGTTTTTGAACCATTTTGGACTGAGAATCGATGTGAGGATGATACGAGCCGGGCCCGATGTGTTACATGTCTGAGCGTGTTCCGCGAGGCGGGTTGCGTGGGCCGCCGCCACCGATTAGCTAAAAGGCTCTCGTTCAACGGATAATCCATGGTCGTCGTTCTCGATACCGTCTCAGCCACACAGCTTCGGCCGCGTCACCCGGAAAAGGCCCATCGGCCCGACGCGGTGTCGCCGCCAAAACCTGCATGGATTCGGGTGCGCGCGCCGAATACGCGCGGCTACGCCGACACCCACAAGATCGTCAAGGAAAACGGTCTCGTCACAGTGTGCGAGGAGGCCGGTTGCCCGAACATCGGCGAATGCTGGGACAAGAAGCACGCCACCTTCATGATTATGGGCGACACCTGCACCCGCGCCTGTGCATTCTGCAATGTGAAGACGGGAATGCCCGGCGCGCTCGATGCCTTGGAGCCCGAGCATGTCGCCGAAGCGACGCGCAAGCTGGGGCTCGCGCATATCGTCATCACCTCGGTTGACCGCGACGATCTTGCGGATGGCGGCGCCGATCATTTCGCGCAAACCATCCGCGCCATCCGCGAGCGCTGCCCGAGCACGACCATCGAAATCCTGACGCCGGACTTCCTGCGCAAGGACGGCGCGCTGGAAAAAGTCGTGGCGGCGAAACCCGACGTGTTCAACCACAATCTCGAAACCGTACCGTCGCGCTATCTCACGGTGCGGCCGGGCGCGCGCTATTTCCATTCCATCCGGCTGTTGCAACGCGTGAAGGAGATCGATCCGACGATCTTCACCAAATCCGGCATCATGGTGGGCCT
>JAFEFK010000497.1 GCA_018240625.1 Pseudomonadota bacterium | reverse complement strand
ATCTCTCTATGAATTGGAACTGTCGGGCCCTCCCGACGCTAAACTGCAGGAGCTTCTGTCCGCGCTCATTGATGCGGCAATCCCAGCCACCAAGGCTAAGCCAGAGACGGCAGCGCGACTGAACCATCTTCTGGATGCGACACAACAACAAATATCAGATCTGTCCAAGGTCATCGACGAACTGCTTAAAAATCCGGAATCGATTGTGCCGAAGGCGGGATATTTTCCTCCAAATATCACCGAAATGATCAAGGCTCGTGCGGAGGGCATCGGCAGGATTGAAGACATCAAAGCTGCCATCGAGGGAATAAGCAAGGACATCGTTTTCTTACCCCCAGCGGCGCCCACTCCGCCCGCCCAGTCGGATGTTTTGAAAACAGTTCTTATTGCTATGGGAATCACCGGCGCTGCATTAGTGGCAATCATCGTGCTTCGCCACATTCTGCAGAATATGAGCAGTTTGCGCTATGGAGCAAGGATGCAACGCATCCGCGAATCCTTACCGTGGCGAAGGGGGCAGAGAAGATATCCTTGACGAGAGTCGCGCATGTCTGTTCGAATTTTGGTCACCGGCACTTCTGGTTTCATCGGCTCGGCGCTCGTTCCCGCTCTCGCTGTGGCGGGGGCATTATGTCCGCGCGGCATCGCGCCATCCGGTTTCGCGTGGTGACCGCGTCGAGTACGTGGAACTTCCCGATTTCTCCAGCGATGTGGACTGGAGCCCTTTCCTTGCTGATATCGACGTCGTCGTGCATCTCGCCGCCATGCACATCGTCAAGGTGGCGACGCAATCGACTACGACAAGGTGAATCGCGGAGCGGCGGTCAGCCTGGCGCAAGCATCTCTGCGCTGTCAGGTGCGGCACCTGATTTTCCTGTCCTCGATCGGCGCGTAGACCGGATCGGCGTCTGATTCCGTTCTGACGGAAAGCGACGAGCCGCATCCGGTGACGGGATATGACCGGCCAAACTCGCGGCAGAAGCCGCGATCCGCGATAGCGGCGCGCCACATACGATCCTCAGGCCGGTCATCGTATATGGTCCGAATGCAAAGGCGAACATCGCGTTTCTGCTCCGCATCGCGGCGTTGTCGGTGCCTCTGCCATTTGGTTCGTTGCGAAACCGGCGCTCGCTGCTGGCGGTTCGCAACCTCGTGGACGCGATCATGTTGAGCCTCGCCAGCCCGACAACACTCAACGAAACCTTGGTCGTCGCCGATCCCGAGCCGATGTCGATCGCGGTGATCATCACGTGCCTTCGCACCGCGGCCGGCCAGCCGGCCGGACTCTTTCCCGTTCCAGCCGGTGTGATCGCTGGTTTGCTCCGTCTCACCGGACGGACATCGCTCTGGGATCGCATCGGCCGGGATCTCGTGGTCGATCCTGCCAAATTGCTCGCAGTTGGCTGGAAACCATCCGTCACGACGCGCGGAGGTCTCCGCGCGATGGTTGAGAAGTCGCAGGCATGATGGCGTTCGGATCTGGCGCGTTGCTACGGCGCCAGCCGCCGCGGCCGCGAAAACCTGAACAGGATGAGCCCGACAATGGCGGCGCCCGCGATCAATGCGATGATTTTCGCCGTAAACGACGCCACCAACGTCGAGGCGATGGCCAGCGCGGCTAGCACGAGATTGAGTCCGAACACGGTTCCGACCACACCGAGAACGGAAAACCCGTTGTTCGTCGCACGTTGATAGAAATGTGAACGGTGCGCCGCCCAGATTGTCTCGCCGGCGAACAGACGGCGCAGCATCGTGATGGTGGCATCGGCAAGATAATAGAGGGGCAACAGCAGCGCCGCGGCGAACTGGCCCCGAGAGGCGAGCTCGAGCAGGCACCAGCCGAGCAATAGGCCGATGGGAAGACTGCCGACGTCGCCAAGAAAGACTTTTGCAACCGGCCGGTTGAAGGGTGCGAAACCAATCAAGGCCCCGCCGAGCGCGCCGGCAGCGATCGCGGTCATCGGCGGCAGGTGACCCAGTAATCCCAGCGCAACGATCGCCCCCGTAATGGGGACCGCTTCCGCAACGGTCATCCAGTCCAGTCCGTCCATGAAGTTGACGAGGTTGACGAACCAGATGCCGGCCAGCAACAGGCCGGTGCGCTCGATCCAGGGCGGACCCAGCGGGAAGATCCGGATGTCGCCTGGCCACGTCGACAGGATCGCTCCCACCGCGATCGCCTGAGCAAGCAGGCGGACCAGAACGGGAAGCGATCTGATATCGTCCGCGGCGCCGACAACAGCGATAAAGAACGTTGCTCCCAGCGCATAGAAGGAGGCTTCCGTCCTCATCACGGACACAAACGCGGCAGTGGTGACAAGCGTTGCGGCGATGACGGCGATCCCGGCGCCTTGTGGCGTCGGAAGCTTGTGAGAGGACCGCGCGTTCGGCATGGCGAGCGCGTAGCGCTGCAGCAGGGGCATCAGCAGCCAAGTCAGGACGAGCGAGAGAGCTGCTGCGATGACGATGGCCGGTAATGACCAAAGCAATTCCCAGGACAATTTCACGGGCAACCGCTAAGCTCCAACTGTACAATCGGTTATATAACCTTTTAGGGATTTAAGGTCGAGCCGGAGCTGGTTTCCAAATGGCAATTCCGGTCTCTCCTCGGGCGAATCGGCCAATAATCTGAGAAGCCTCTTGGGCTATGGACCCTCTCTACGATGATCAGGCGGGTTGCCGAAGAGGCTGGTTGAAACAAAGTTAAACCGTTCGATGACGGCAAGGCAAAATTCCTCGATCACTGCCCACCCGGCAGCGGTAAAACTGTTTTGGATGAACTTTTGAATTAACCGGCGGCACGCTATCGGAAACGGCACGGCAGAAGTGTTTCGGCGAGCGTTTTGCTGCTCCGGCTAGGGGAATAGGCTCATTCTGTCTATAAGTTCAGGTGCTCCGTTCAGGTCGCGATTCTGATATGGAGTACCGCAATCGACAATATTATACCAGATCGCGTTGGCAGAAGCGATATGACTTTGAGTAGTCCAAGCGCTTGAATTCGAGACTCGATTCCTTTTTATTTACTCGCCGACAAGGGAGAATAGAACAATGCGGAACGAACCGTTCCTCACTGAGGAAAAGACTTTCGTCCATCCAACCGCGGTCGTCGACGAAGGCGCCGTGGTCGGGAAATACACGAAAATCTGGTGCTTTTCGCACGTCACGAAGGGGGCTACAATTGGCGAGAATTGTAGTCTCGGCCAAAACAATTATGTCGAGCGAGACGCGATCGTCGGCAACGCTTGCCGGCTGGGAAACTCAGTATCGATCTTCTCGCACGTTGAGATCGAGGACTTCGTCTTTTGTGCTCCCTTCATGGTCTTCACCCACATATCGTTCCCTAGAGCGGCAGTGAACAGACATGCTGTTTTCAAAAAAACGCTGATCAAGACCGGTACGACTCTCGGCGCCAACTCCACCGTGGTTCCCGATATAACGTGTGGGACCGGAACATTCCTGGCGGCGGGATCCACGCTGACGAAAAGCACAAAGGATTGGTCGATGATGGTCGGGACACCGGCGCGACAAGTCGGCTGGGTCAGCGCCGTCGGTGAAAAGATCGACCTGCCGCTTAATGGCAACGGACAATGGCAATGCCAGCATACCGGTGACATCTACGTTCTGGATGGCGAAACGATGAACAGGATCCCGGGTCCCATTGATATCTTGCGATACACTCCCGGTGCTCCTCTTCAACGGATGACGGTAACTCCGGAAGGCTACTCCAAGCCATCCGGTGAGATCGCCGCGATGGCATGCCGATAGATCCTTTGAGCAGAGACGAAGTTCCGCCACAGGTTATAGGAACTGGCTCGTAGCATGCTGTTTGCCGTCGATCGAAAGTTCT
>JAFEFK010000496.1 GCA_018240625.1 Pseudomonadota bacterium | reverse complement strand
TCCGGCTGGGTCCAGGCCCAGCTACTGAATTTACGATGAAGGATAAAAGGTTCGGCCACGAATAGAACAAACGTAAACAACAGCCAGAAGCCGGCCATCGCGTGCATCCACCAGAACTGAAACGAGCGGAATCGACCCCAGAGATCAAGTTGGGCGACCATATAGAGCCCACTCAATCCGACAACGATAACCGCTATCCGCGCTTGCCACACGAAGCGGTGCTCGATCGCCTGGAACGCCTTCAACTTGTTATTGCCCAATTCTCCACGCCGTAACGCCGGCAGCACGACGGTTGTCGCCATCGCCGCGCCACCGATCCAGATTACGACGGCGAGAACATGCAGGGCGCGGGCGACAGCGATATCCATCAAGGTCATCCAGGAACAGGCGCGTTCGCAACTGGCGACATAGGCCTGACGCCGCCTATCACGAAGCCTGCTGCAAGCTACGCCCATGACCAGGCGGATGGTTTGCGCTGGAGCAAATTAAATTTACGGCTTGCAGAAAATTGCGCCGGGCGAACCATTTGGGACGGTTGCCGTCTTCGGGGATCGCCGATATCCCGCCGGCACTGACATCATACCGGATTCGCTCGAGGCCCGTCGTGGTGGCCGCCTGTCAGATGCACCACCTCCACGCGGTCAACGTCGATGCGCTCGTCGTCGATCAACCGCTCGGCGACAACAAGGGCTCGCGACGGGCCATCGGACTGAACGTCGACCTGACGTTGAAGGCACTTGAAACTGTGGCCATCGGAATTCAGCAGGTCCTTATAGAAAGAGACGCGATAGGTGTTCATTTCGGGACTCCCATAACTCCACCAGTTACGTCCGGTCGATTTTCCAACCCGAGGCGCCTCAGGCGTCCATGTTGCGCAAGCGCTGGCGATTGCGCAGCACGATCTGCCGGGCTCCGGAAAATCCGAGCACACCCTCGCCGTGAAGCTGCGACAATGCCCGCGATACCGTTTCCAGCGTCAACCCGAGGTAGTCACCGATGTCACGGCGGCACATCGGCAACGCCATCATCCCGGCGCCGTCGAGGCGGCGGTCCATCTCGAGCAAGAAATTCGCGACACGTTCCATGGCGTTCTTGCGGCCCAGCAGCAGCATGTGGTCTTCCGCGTGCCGGAGTTCGCCGGCCGTCATCCTCCAGAGCTTACGTGCAACATGGACGTCCACCCCCGCGGCATGCTCGAGGCTGCTGCGTTTCACCAGCCGCACCGTGGTATCGATGATGGCTTCCGCTGCAAGGCGATGGCGGATGCCCGACTCGAGCCCGAAGACGTCACCCGCCAGAAGAAACGCACCGATCTGGCGTCGTCCGTCGGAAAGAAGTTTGTAAGTCCGGACCGCTCCGCGGATCACCTGATAGACATATTCAGCCGGCTCATCCTCGCCGTAAATCTCCTCGTCCTTGCGGTACGAGAACTCGCTGGTCACGAGGCCGGCATGCCCGGTGAGGGCGCAGAACGGGTCTGGCACGGCGAACGGAGCCGGAGCGAACTTGGGCGAGCCCACAGAAGCATCGGGCGATTGGGCGAGCATGGGCCATCTCCTTTGACGATGGCCGAACGCTACGCGAGACGATGGCTGCGGAAAATTTCGCTCGATATCTTAGGGGGGAGTCCCTAAGTAGTTTACCGGAGGTCCCTGACGGCCGTTTATCGCCCTGAATCCAGACTTTCCTGGATGGCGCCCCGGATGCGGTTGGCGAGACTTTCCTCGAGATGTGGCTTCAACAGGACGTGACGGATACCCGCAACGGCCGCCTTCTCCTCGATGTTCTCATCCGGATAACCGGTAATCAGAATGACGGGCGCGGTGAAGTGCCGGTCCCGCAGCCGATTCGCCAGGTCGATGCCGCTCATCGCGGGCATCTTGTGATCGATGACGAAACAGGCGGCTTCGATTGCGGCGCTGGCGTTCAACAGGGCCAACCCGCTTCGAAACGTCCGAACGTCGAAACCGTCGGTTTCAAGCAGGAACCGCAGCGATCCGAGAACGTCGGTGTCGTCATCGACGACATAGATAATTGGCCCTGGGCTCATCGAAGACATCGAAAATGATCGTCCGGATTGTGCTGGCTTTGTCGATACATCGAGCAATAATCGCGCATTCGCGCGCCGATGACTTGATTTGGCTCAATCCTTGATCGCTCCGGCGCGCATCGCCAGGCGGACCAGCTCCGAGAGACTGCCGGCCTGCATCTTGGTCATCACATTGGCCCTGTAGACCTCGATGGTGCGGGGGCTGATGTCATATTCCCGAGCAATCAATTTGTTCGAGAGCCCTGCGACGAGCCCATCCATGACCTGGCGTTCCCGCGGGCTGAGGCTTTCGATCCTGGCGGCAATATCCAGCACCGCCGCTTCGCTCTGGGCGCCGGACCGAGCCTGCTTCAGCGCGACATCAATCATGCGGATCAGGCGGTCGTCCTCGAATGGCTTTTCAAGGAAATCGACGGCGCCCAGTTTCATGGCCTCGACCGCCAGCGGCACGTCGCCGTGCCCGGTCATGATCACCACCGGCAAAGGGCTGCGGCTCGCTTTCAGACGTTGCAGAAGTTCTATCCCGTCGATGCCGGGCATGCGGACGTCGGAGACGACGCAGCCAAAATCGCCAGGCTGATTGTCGAGGAAAAGTTGCGCGGACCCGAACAGGGTGACATCGAAGTCCGCGGCGCCCAGCAGGAACTCGAGTGAATCCCGCATGGCTTCATCGTCGTCAATGACAAAGACCTTGCCTCTATGCCCCATCTGTCAAACTCTCGTTGGATGCGGCGGGAAGGGTGAAGCGAAACGTCGCACCGCCGGCTGCGTTGGCTTCCGCCCACATGCGGCCGCCATGCGCCTCGATGATCGAGCGGCTTATCGACAAACCCACGCCCATCCCGGTTTCCTTGGTTGTGAAGAAGGTCTGAAACAGGCTTTTCTCCACATCGTCGCCGAATCCGGATCCGGTATCGGACACGGTTATTTCGATCATGTCGTCGGATACAAGCGTATTGGATACAGCAAGCTCACGGCGCGAGGAATGCGCCATGGCTTCGAGCGCATTGCGAAACAGGTTAACGAGCACCTGCTGAATCTGGACCCGGTCCACCAGCACCTGATCGTGTTGCGGGTCGAGGTTGAACCGAAGCTGCACGCCTTGCTCACGGGCGCCGGTGAGACCGAGCGCACCGGCTTCCTCAATCAATTTGGAAATCTTTTCGACGCGTTTGTCGTTCTCACCGCGTGCGACGAAATCTCGCAGCCGCCGGATGATCTGTCCCGCACGGATCGCCTGCTCTGCGGCCCGGTCGAGGGCGCCTTCAATTTTCGAAACGTTCGGGTCGGTACTGGCTGTTAGCAGGCGGCGCGAGCCCTTCATATAGTTGCTGATTGCGGCAAGCGGCTGATTGAGCTCATGCGCAAGCGCCGATGCCATCTCTCCCATCGCGCTCAGCCGCGAGACGTGGACGAGTTCGGATTGCAGCTCCTGTAGCCGTGTCTGGGTCTGCTGGTGTTCGGTCAGATCGCGGACGAAACCGGTGAAGTAGGGCGCTCCGCCGGATTGCATTTCGCCGATCGAAAGATGCATGGGAAACGTGGTTCCGTCCTTGCGTTGACCGGTGACAATGCGGCCGATGCCGATGATATGACGTTCCCCGGTCGATCGGTAGCGAGCAAGATATGCGTCGTGGCGTGACCGGTCCGGATTTGGCATCAAGATACTGACGTTCTGGCCGATCGCTTCGCGCTCGCTGTAGCCGAACTGCCTTTCGGCGGCGCTGCTGAAGAACTGCATGATGCCGTTGCCGTCGATGACGATCATCGCATCCGGAACGGTCTCCAGAATCGAATGAAGGTGGCTTTCCCTTGTTCGAAGCGCTTCCTCGACCTGCTTCTGATCGTCGATGTCGATGACGATGCCGCTGA
>JAFEFK010000495.1 GCA_018240625.1 Pseudomonadota bacterium | reverse complement strand
CCGGGCCGAGCGTCGCCTCCGCCCATCCGAGGCCTGAGATCGAAAGCCAGCTCAGCAGGCGCTGTACGCCGACCGCCAACGCAACGATCAGCACCAGCGCCAGCCCGATCGACTTCCACAGGATGGCGCGCATCGGCGGCGACAGGATTTGCGAAAGCGCCCTCACGGTAGCGTCGATCATGACGGTCGGTCCTCTCTCATACGTGCCGGTCGAGACGTAGAGACGATGATCGGCTTCGGCAAGAGGTTCAGTTGAACGCCATGCCGCCGCTCATCGCTACGGTCTGTCCCGTCATATAGGCATTGCCGGCCAGCATCATCACGGCCTGCGCGACCTCGTCCGCCTGCCCGAGGCGGCCGAGCGGAATGCGCTGCGCGAGGTCCGGTCGCCCGCGCATCATGTCGGTCTCGATCAGCGACGGCGCGACCGCGTTGACGGTGACGCCGTCCTTGACGAGACGTGCCGCATAACCGCGCGTCAGGCCCTCCATGCCGGCCTTGGAGGCGTTGTAGTGCGGGCCGATGGCGCCGGCACCGCGCGCCGCGCCGGAGGAGATGTTGACGATGCGGCCCCATTTGCGTGTGCGCATCGCGGGGATGACCGCCTGCATGCACAGGAATGCGGATTTCAGGTTGACCAGCATGGTGCGGTCGAAATCGTCTTCGGTCAGGGTGTCGAGATCGCGGACGATCGCGATCCCGGCGTTGTTGACGAGGATATCGATCGGCCCGAGCGCGGCGGTCACATCGGTGACCATCCTTGTCACGTCCGCGCCCTGCGAGACGTCGGCGCGAACGGTTGTCGCGCGGCGTCCTGAGGCGATGATCTGACCGGCGATGGCTTCGGCGTCCGCGGTGCGTGCGCGATAGTTCACCGCGACATCGGCGCCCGCTTCGGCAAGGGCCAGCGCGATTGCTGCGCCGATGCCGCGCGATCCGCCGGTGACGAGCGCAACGCGGCCCTTCAGGTCCTGTGTCATACGATAAGCCCCTTCCGTATTTGTTCGCGAAAGATACCCACGAACCGGTCAGCCGCAAATCGTCTCGCGGCTGTGAAGGACGGCGTTCCCTGACGATCTGCTAGACCAGCCAGATTCCGGACAGCGCCGCCAGCGAGACCAGCGAGAGAATGACGCTCATGACCAGGAGGATGCGCTGGTCGATGCGCGGCACGTCGGGGTCGGGATGGATCGCACCGGAATTTTTCATGCGCCAGACCGCGCCGCCAAAGCAGAAGATGCTGAAGACGATCAACGCGGAGCTGTCGATCAGGATCACCCAGGCCGGCATCAGGCCGGCAAGGACCCCCTTGGCGCCGGCACCACTGGCGAGCGCGAACAGGCCGGTCCTGACCCACGCGCTATAGGTGCGCTCGGCGGCGAGGGCGGTGCGGTTGGCGGCCAACTCGGTGCGCCGGTCGGCACTGTCCTCGATGCGGACCGAGCTTTCCTTGAGCCGGTCGGCGCTGTCGGCAACCTTCTTGCTCTGAATTTCGACCTTGCTCCGGACTTCGGCCGCGGCAGATTTCTGGACCATCGCGCTACTCGACTAAGGCTCTGTGGAACATTCGGGCGACACGCGCGTCAGCCCGCGCAGCCGATCGCTTTGACCTGCCACGCCGAACCCGCGACAATGAGGGAACGCATTGGACGGCCGTAGGTTCGTTTTCTGGCCGCGCGATGGGCCATTGTGGGGATCAGGACGATATGAGGCGAACACTGCGCCGATCCGTGGTTTGGGCGGCGGCATTTTTGCTGGCGCCGGTGGCGGTTGCCGCTGCGGAGGGTCCGGTTCCCGCGCGTCCCTCCGAATTTCTGCTGATCGCGCAGATTGCGCTTCTGATTGCCGTCGGCCGTGGGCTCGGCGAGATCATGCAGCGGATCGGCCAGCCCTCGGTGATCGGCGAACTGCTCGGCGGATTGCTGCTGGGGCCGTCGGTGTTCGGTCTGTTATGGCCGCAGGCGCAGCACGCGATCTTTCCAGCCAGCCCCGAACAGAAGGCGCTGATCGAGGGCATCGCGCAGTTCGGGATACTTCTGCTGTTGCTGCTCACGGGCATGGAGACTGATCTCAAACTCGTCCGGAAAGTCGGTCGCCCCGCCGTCTTCATTTCAATCGCAGGCATCGTTGTGCCTTTCGGCTGCGGTTTTGCGCTCGGACAGTTTTTGCCGCAAAGCCTGCTGCCGCATCCGGAGGCGCGGCTCGTGGCCTCGCTGTTTCTCGGCACCGCGCTCTCGATCTCGTCGGTCAAGATCGTCGCGGTCGTGGTGCGCGAAATGAACTTCATGCGCCGCAATCTCGGACAGATCATCGTCGCGACCGCGGTGCTGGACGACACCATCGGCTGGATCATCATCGCGGTCATTTTCAGCCTCGCCTCGGGCGGCCATCTGGACCTTCTGTCGCTGGCGAAATCGATTGGAGGCACGCTGGCCTTTCTCGCGATCAGCCTCACCATCGGCCGCCGCCTCGTCTTTCAATTGATCCGGTGGGCCAACGACACGCTGGTCAGTTCGGCCGCGGTCATCACCGTGATCCTCCTGCTGATGAGCGCGATGGCGCTGACCACGCACCTGATCGGCGTTCACACCGTGCTCGGTGCGTTCGTCGCCGGCGTGCTGGTCGGGGAATCGCCGATCCTCACCGGCCAGATCGACGAGCGGCTGCGCGGCCTGATCAGCAGCCTGTTCATGCCGGTGTTCTTCGGGCTTGCCGGGTTCAGCGCCGATCTCACCGTGCTCCGGGATCCCAACCTGCTGCTGTTGACGGGTGCGCTGATCCTGATCGCGAGCCTCGGCAAGTTCGGCGGCGCCTTCGCCGGCGGTGCTCTCGGCGGGTTGAGCGGGCGGGAATCGCTGGCGCTGGCCAGCGGCATGAATGCGCGCGGCTCGACCGAAGTGATCATCGCGACCATCGGACTGTCGATGGGCGTGCTGAGCCAGAACATGTTCACCATGATCGTGACCATGGCGATCGTCACCACCATGGCGATGCCGCCGATGTTGCGCGCGACGCTTGCCCGGGTGCCGCTCGGCAAGGAGGAAAAGGCGCGGCTCGAACGCGAGGAGGCCGAAGAGCAGGGCTTTGTCTCCAATCTGGAGCGGCTGCTGCTCGCGGTCGATGAAAGCGTCAACGCCAAGTTCGCCGCGACCATCGCGGGGCTCGTGGCGGGGACGCGCGGTCTTCCGATCACGGTTCTGCATGTCGGCGCGCAGGCGCGGACCCAGGAGAAAAACAGGAAGGACGAAGAGAGCGCGGAAAATACCGTCCGCAACGCCGCCAAGGCGATCGCCGAACGCGACGAGGAGAATGCGGCGCGCGACGTCGACGTCACCACGCGCAGCCGGCGGGCCCGGCCGAAGGATGCCGTGGCGGATGAGGCGCGCAAGGGGTTCGATCTGCTCGTCGTCGGCATGGACAAGGTCTTGGGTGCGAAGGGCTATGACAAGAAGATCGACGAGGTCACGAAGGGGTTTCAGGGACCGATCGCGCTGGTGGCGGCGAAGGGCAGGCATCTGGAGCAGCCGGCCAGCAACGCGTTCCGGATTCTCGTTCCGGTGTCCGGCAGCGGCGTCTCGCGCCGTGGCGCCGAAGTCGCGATCGCGCTGTCGCGCACGAGTCTGGTGCCGATGCAGGTGATCTATGTCTCCACCACGCGGGACAACGATCCGCGGCGAGCAGCCAGCATGTCGCACATGCACGAAGAAGCGATCCTGAAGGATATCGGCGTCATGGCGTCGCGCTATGACGTGGCGGTGCATACGATCATGCACGCCAACATGTCACCGGATGCGGCGATCCTGCGTGAGATTCGCACGACGCGGGCCGATCTCGTCGTGATGGGCGTCGATCGGGTCAAGGGCGACACGCTGAATTTCGGCGGCGTCGCCGCATCCGTCATCGAGAAATCCGACGTGTCGGTGCTGCTGGTGTCGAGCGGCGATAGCGAAACCCGGCGCAGCGGTACTGCGGATTAAGACGCATCGCGGCGAGTTACGCTTCACCTCTCTCCACCGGGGAGAGGTCGGCTGCGAAGCAGTCGGGTGAGGGAGCTCGTTCTTGTCGAAAGACCGTACCCCTCACCCCAACCCTCTCCCACTCAAAATCGGACTTGTCCGATTTTGAAATTGGAGTTTACCCAACTCGGGTAAACCCAAGTTGGGCGGGAGAGGGAGAACTCATCGTCACTCGGAAGCGTTTCCCGTTAAACTGAAAACGCTTCAAGCGCCGATGTCACGCCTTGGCGGCGAACGTCGTCGCGCCCGCAAGTTCGGCGGCGATCATGGCGCCGAGCGCCATGTCGCTCTGCTGGCCGAAGCCGTGATGGATGATGCGGCCGTCGCGGCCGATCAGGATGCTGGTCGGCGTGCCCTGCATGGCGTAGCGGCTCATGGTCACTGGCATCGGCGTGCCGTCGCCCGCAAGATCGACTCCGATCGGGAATGTCAGCCGGTATTCGTGAATGAAAGCCTCGAGCGACACCGGCGTCATCGCCGCGTGATGCTCAAACACGGTGTGCAGGCCGATGACCTGGAGATCGGTGGCGCGGAACAAGTCGTGCGCGCGTTGCGTCTGCGGCGTGCCGTGCGCGACGCAGCCCGGACACAGCATCTGGAACGCATGGAGCAGCACCGGGCGGCCGCGAAGCGCGGCGAGTGTCAGCGGTTCGCCGGTGTTGAACCACTGGGAGACGGCAAGTTCGGGCGCGGGGGTATCGGTGTACATGGATTGTCTCGCGCCGCTATTGCGATCCGGCGACGGCATATCGCAGGATCGAGCGGGCGATCATACCGGGTAGGCCTTTCGATGCAATGCAGTCGCCCATTCTCTTCGTTCCGGAGCCGGGCATCTGGACGGGCGGCCGGAATGCGGTAGTATTTATCGAGTGTGGTGGTTCAGAAGTTCGCTTCATTGTCCCAGCGAGTCCGTCAAGCGAACTTCTGAACCCAAACCACACTAGGATCATAAAGTTGCTAGTGTCCCTTTGATTCCGAAGTTCGCGTCAAAGGTTGCGGCAAAGACATGCGAGCTTCGGAATCGGGACACTAGCTGGTTCAAAGAATCCGGCAGTCAGGGAGAACAACGTGACATCAAAAAAACTTCGTGTGCTTTCGCTCGCCGCGGTCGCGGCCGGGTTTGTCTATGCAACCGCGCCGGCCCTCGCGCAGGAAACGATCACGGTCTGGTGGGGCAAGGGCTTCTACAAGGCAGAGGACGACGCGCTGCTCGACGTCATCAAGAAGTTCACGGCCAAGACCGGCATCAAGGTCGAACTGTCGCAATACGCCATTCAGGACATGATACCGAAGACGGTCGCGGCGCTGGATTCCGGCACGGTGCCCGATGTCGCCTATTCCGACACCTATGACGTGCAGGCCGGCGGCAAGTGGGCCTTCGAGGGCAAGCTCGAGGACCTCTCCGACATTCTGGTGCCGATGAAGGACAAGTTTGCGCCGAACACGCTGGAAACCGCTTATCTGCTCAACGGACAGACCAACAAGAAGGGCTACTACGGCTTTCCGCTGAAGCAGCAGTCGATGCACGTGCAGATCTGGGGCGATATGCTGCAGCAGGCCGGTTTCAAGCAGAGCGACATCCCCAACACCTGGAAGGAATACTGGTCGTTCTGGTGCGACAAGGTTCAGCCTGCGATCCGCAAGGCGACGGGCAAGCGCATCTACGGCGTGGGCCAGCCGATGGGCGTGGAGTCCACCGACTCGTTCCAGTCGTTCTACACCTTCATGGACGCCTACAACGTCAAGCTGGTCGATGACGACGGCAAGCTGCTGGTCGACGATCCCAAGGTCCGGGAAGGCCTGATCAACGCGCTGCGCGACTATACGGACACCTACACCAAGGGCTGCACGCCGCCGTCCTCGACCACCTGGAAGGATCCGGACAACAACGTCGCGTTCCACAACAAGACGATCGTGATGACTCACAACTTCACGATCTCGATCGCCGCGAAGTGGTACGAGGACGCGCACAATCCGGCGTTGACGCCCGAGCAGCGCGAAGCGGGCCGGAAGGCTTACGAGGAAACCATCATCACCGCGAGTTTCCCGAAGAAGCCGGATGGCACGGCGATCCAGTATCGGTCCGACGTCAAGACCGGCGTGATCTTCACCGCGGCGAAACACAAGAAGGAAGCCAGGGAATTCGTCAAATTCCTGATGCAGGAAGAGAACCTCGGCCCGTATGTCGAAGGCGCGCTCGGCCGCTGGTTCCCGGTGACGATCGCCGGCCAGAAGAGCCCGTTCTGGCAGGCCGATCGTCATCGCAAGGCGGTCTACACGCAGTTCATGGGCGGCACGCAGCCGTTCGACTTCACGAAGAACTTCAAGTTCACCATTCTCAACAACGAGAACGCCTGGGCCAAGGCCATGAACCGCGTGGTGAGCGAGAAGGTGCCCGTGGACAAGGCCGCCGACGAACTGATCGCGCGCATCAAGCAGGTCGCGGGATAGCAACGCGGATGATTTGCGAACATTGGATCCGATGTTGCAGCGAACGCGCGCTGCAACATCTCTGTGCGAACAGGATCTTTCTGTTCCCTCCCCCCTTGCGGGGGAGGGTCAGGGAGGGGGGT
>JAFEFK010000494.1 GCA_018240625.1 Pseudomonadota bacterium | reverse complement strand
GGCCAACCCGTTTGTTCCTGTTTTCAAGAAAATCCTCAAGCGATTGGCGGTTGCCGATCAGCCGCGATTGCGCAGCCGGGCCGTGAACGGACGCTGAATCTGCATTCCAATCGATCATGATATTACTTCTATTTTGAATTTGCGGTAATGTCATCGTTATCCCTACTCTCGGCGAAAGTTGGCATCGGAAGTTCGGCATCCATTACAAGAGGAGAGCAAGATGAAAGACGTGCCTCCAAGACCGCATCGTTTGACCGCGCTATCCTTGTCGCGCCGCCGGCTGCTGGCTGGCGGTGCTGCAATTGCCGTTGCAGGGAGCAAAGGCATCGGGGCTGCTGCGGCACAGACGCCGAAACTCATGCGCGTCGGCGTCCACAAAGGTCTCGTTTTTGTTCCGGCGTTGCTGCTGCAATCGATCCTCGGGCAAGCATGGAAAGTCGAATTATCGTATTTCGGCTCACCCGCCGACATGGCTAATGCCATCGTCTCGCATAGCATCGACATCGGTTATACCGGCGTGACGATCGCGGCCATCGCACGTTCGAAGGGGGTGCCGATCGTGCTGGCGGCGAGTTCGGCAGGCAAGGGTACCGCCATCATCGTGGGCGCCAAAACCTCAATCCAGAAAATGGAAGACGTGAGGGGCAAGAACTTCGGTCGGGTGGTCGGCGGCATCCAGGACGTTCAGTTCCGGGAAGAACTCCGCAAGGTGGGAATGACCATCAAGGACATTAACCCGATCGCGATTGCCTTCGCGGATCTGCCCGCAGCGTTGCAGGGGGGAAGCATCGACCTCTTCTGCGGCGGCGAACCGGCCTCTACCAAAACAATCGAGGATGGTTATGGGCGGTTGTTGAAGCATCCCTACGATACGCCCGTCGGTACCATCAATGCAGGTATCCTGACGCACGAGGCCACGGTTCAAGGCAATCCCGACATGATCAAGGCCTTTGTCGGCGCGCATCGCGAAGCCGTCACGCGCCTGCGGGGCCATCTCGACGAGGCGGCCGAACTCGCCACCAAGAATTGGGGATTCCCGCTGGCGATATCACGTAAGGCGCTCGACAACGTCGATTTGCGGTGGGTCATCGACGATGGGTTCATGAGCGATCTCGGCAACTACATGGCCCGAATGAAGGATCTGGGTCTGATTGCAACGGTTCCCGATATCAATAAGCTGGTGGTCCGGGACTTTGCCAAAGCCTAAGGTAACGGGCGATGTGACATCCCGATACCTGACAGCTTCGGCGCCGGAGAAGCTGAACTCGATGAACCTCGACCGTCTTGTCGCCTTTGCCAAAGCAGCTAGCCTGCCGGTTGCCATCGTCATCGTATGGGCGCTGGTCACAGAGACAGGCTGGGTCGCAGCCTATGTGCTGCCGCCGCCGCGGACGGTTGTTGCGACATTGATCGACTTCTTTTTTGGCGGTTCGTCACAGGCCTATTCCGGCAAATTCATGGCTCATTTCGTGGAGAGCCTCTATCGCGTGGCGGGAGGGTTCGCATGCGGAGCCATTCTCGGCATCCCCCTTGGCATTGTGCTGGGATACAACCGCAGGATCGGCGCATTCATTGAACCGACTATCGAACTGTCGCGGTCGATTCCTGGAATCTGCTGGCTTCCGCTGGCGCTTGTGTGGTTCGGCATCGGCACCGGCACCAGTGTATTCCTGATTGCGCTCGGTTCGTTCTATTCGATCTTCCTCAGCACGCTCGGCGGCGTGCGTTATGTTAATCCCGTTTTACTGCGCGCGGGCCGATCGCTCGGTGCGACCGAGTCAAGTTTGCTCACGACCGTCATCCTGCCGGCGGCATTTCCCTCGATCCTGAGCGGTTTGCGGCTCGGTCTTTCTTACTCTTGGATCTACATGGTGTTGGGGGAATTCACGGGGGTGAACTATGGTCTGGGCGCCTTGTTGCTGCAGTCCCGCGACACCATGGACACGCCGTTGATCATCGGCCTTATGGCCGTGATTGGAGGATTGGGCGTCATCTCCGACAGGCTTATGCTGCTCTTCATGACCAGGATACTCGGAATGGACGTCAGATGACCGGCGTTGTTGCAGCCAAGGTACCGGCGGTAACCATGCCGCGTTCAAACGACCGGCCGGCCAAGATCAGCTTTCGCAACATCACCAAGGAGTTCGTGTCGAAGGCACGCGGTACTTCGACAAAGGCGCTCAATGGCCTGTCACTTGATATCGCGGAAAAGGATTTCGTGTGTCTGATTGGTCCATCGGGATGCGGGAAAAGCACTCTGCTAAATCTGATCGGAGGGTTTGAGCACGCAACATCCGGTGACGTCTTGCTTGATGGAGTTCGAGTCACGGCTCCCGGACCGGACCGCGGCGTGGTGTTTCAGGAAGGCGCGCTGTTCCCGTGGCTGAATGTGCTCGACAATGTCTGCTTCGGGCCCAGACGCCTGGGGCTGCCGCGTGAGCGCTATCTTGAGGAGGCGCATGCGATCCTCGAGGAGGTGGGTCTGTTGCCGTTCGCGCGGCACCTGCCAGCCGAGCTTTCGGGCGGCATGAGGCAGCGCGTGGCAATTGCCCGCGCGCTGATCAATCATCCGCCGGTCCTGTTGATGGATGAGCCCTTCGCGGCTCTCGATCCGCAAACGCGCGTGCTGATGCAGGAAATGCTGCTGCGAATCTGGGAGCATGACAACCGGACCGTGTTGTTCATTACGCATGATGTCGAGGAAGCCTTGTTCCTGGGCACGCGCGTCGTCGTCATGAGCAGTCGGCCTGGTCGAATACTCAAGGATGTTCGCGCGGAGCTGCCTCGGCCGCGCGATTTCTCCGTTTTTGGTCATCCTGAATTCGTAAAGGTCAAGGCGGAGTTGTTCGCGCTGGTTCGGGAGCAGACGATTGCCGCCGCGGCGGACGCATCCGGCAACGCCGGGACCGTTCGGACCCCATGAGTTCTGCCGATTGTGGAGTTCTGCCCGATTGTGCAGGCTGCGCCCGGGCAGCGACATGTGATGGAACCGCGGTCCTTTGCCGTCGTAAGCGAGCGGTATGACAGGTCCGATTGGAATGCGAGCGCTGGAATTGCGGTAAATACTGCCTAGATAAGGTTCAGGGGAGGCATTCATTTCAGAGGGACGTTTCATGGTCCTGAAAAGCATTTTAACAGTATCGGCATGTACGCTGCTTCTGGCCGCGAGTCCCGCGCTGGCGAATGGATATCAGCCGAACGATTTTCTCAAGCTCGATCTGTCGAGGGCGGCGCTCTCACCAGATCCGCTCGGGCCGCCGGCCCACTTCGAGCAAGTTCCGGTCGAAGCCAGCGCGCCGGATTCCGCTGAGGTGACCGGCGTCAAGACCGTGCAGGCCCAGCACGCCCATGTTCGCAATCCACGCCATGCCGTCCGTGCGAAGCCGACAATCGCTCATCCAAAGCTGGTCCGGCGATCTCATGGCAATCCGTTGGATGCGCAGGCCTTCGACACGCGGATTCAGGTCTGGCCTTGCAAATCGGGTGGCATCTGCAATTGGCGGCGATCCCGCTGATAATTCAGACCGCACGGCCATCGCCGCGCTGTGGACGATTCAGTGCGGCGTTAGTTCGCCTCTGCTCGGCATGGCCGATACAAGTGAGCCAACATAAAAATGGCCCCGCAAAGGGGCCATTTTCATATCGGGCGGACTAGTGACGATGCTTAATGATCACAACCTTGTCGTGGTGGTGATGGTGACGCCAACCCTCATGATGACGCCAGCCGTCATGGCGGTGATGGTCGCGCATGCCCATGTGATCATGGCCGGTCCTGATCACTACGCCTTGCGCACTCGCGATGGTGGGAGCGGCGACGGCGATGCCGACGAGCGCAGCAACAACGTAAACAAACTTCTTCATTAAAATTCCTCCTCTCAGGTATGGAGAAGAGTGAACCTCCCATGACGCGGAACGTTCCTGAAAAATACCAGGAGAATTCTGAACAGCCGTTCAGCTCAATTGCGAGAGCCTTTGTTATCTGACCATCTTTATACCAGTTTGCTTCCAACGCTCGTGCAGGCCTGCACTCGCTCTGATTCGTCCGCGCCGCGAGCGCAACCAGGTCGGCCTCAACCCTGTCGGTCAGGCCAAGGCCGAGAAAAATCGGCAGCGATAGTTCAAGCCTGGACGTTGGCACTTCGCTCGGGGACGCCGAACTGCTCGCGGCAAACGTCCGCAAGTTTGGCGACACCCTCCCGGATTTCGGCGTGCGACGGGCTTGCGAAGCAGAGCCGCAACCGGCTTCCGGCATAGG
>JAFEFK010000493.1 GCA_018240625.1 Pseudomonadota bacterium | reverse complement strand
TTCTCGACTTTGCTATGCCCAGCTCACCAATGGCGGCATCGAGCTCAGGATCGTTTCGGTATTGCCACCGGTCTGCAATCCGAACATGGTGCCGCGGTCGTAGAGCAGATTGAATTCGACATAGAGCCCGCGGCAGCCGAGCTGCTGCGCGCGTTCGGCGTCAGTCCACGGCTCCCTCATGCGTTTGCGCACGATCTTGGGATAGACATCGAGCAATGCCAGGCCGACCTCGCGCGTGAAGGCAAAATCCTTCGCGAAGTCACCTGTGTTGAGGTGGTCGTAGAAGATGCCGCCGACCCCACGCGCCTGACCGCGATGCGGAAGATAGAAATAGGTGTCGGCCCATGCCTTGTATTTTTCGTAATAGGAGGGGTCGTGCAGATCGCAGGCCCGGCGCATCGCATCATGAAACATCGCTGCGTCGGGCGCATCCTGATGGCGCTGCTCCGATAACATCGGCGTCAGATCCGCGCCACCGCCGAACCAGCCTTGCGCGGTCGACAAAAACCGCGTGTTCATGTGGACGGTCGGCACGCGCGGGCTGCGCGGATGCATGATCAGGCTGATGCTGGTGGAGACGTAGTCGAGCTGGGTGCCGTCCCCCGGCAACGTCTTCGCCATCTCCGGCGTCAATTTTCCGTTCGCCGACGACGTGTGCACGCCGATCTTTTCGAACAGCCGGCCACCGCTGAGAAAACCCCCGGTACCGCCGCCGCTGCCGGTGGCGCGTGTCCAGGGCTTGTAGGTGAACACCGCCGGCTCGCCGGGAAACAAATCCGCCGGCGCCTCCCGTTCCAGCATTTCGACCTCGGCGCAGATGCGATCACGCAGCGATTCGAACCAGATTTTTGCCTCTGCGCGCCGCGCTTCCGCGAGGCCGATCGTATTCCTGTTGACGGTGCCGATATCGGACATCGTGATCCGCTTTATCGTAATGACCCCATGCGCTGAAGCTGATCGCGCCGCTCCAGCCGCGCAAACAGCTCGATGACCCAGACCACACGATCTTCGACCGGCCGCGTTCGCCGCTTCGGTAGCCGCGTCGCATCGCGGTGCGGCGCGGCCGCGACGGCCTCGACCAGAAATCGGCTTTCGTCCAATGGAGCCATCGGGCCAAGCCGCTGCGCCGGAGTCCATTCCGTCTCCAGCAGGACGAGCATGCGCGCAAGCACCGTCAGCTTGCGATTGGTGGAAACAACAGCACGTCTCGATATCGAATCAAGACCCCCGCGTTCGAGCTCCCGGCCGATCTCGGCATACAGCGCCCGCGCCGCGTAGATCCCGGGCCGGCAGGCAAGCGGCAAATGCGCGATACCGAGCGTGGCACGAGCGTACAAGGCGTCGGCCGCATCCAGCAGCCGCTGTACGATCGCGGCGATCTCAGGCGTGAACACGGGGTTGGCCAGCCACGCCTCCGGATCGATGCCGGCTTCGCGCAGCCACCGAAGCGGCAGATACAGCCGCCCCGCGCGGGCGTCTTCGCCGACATCGCGCGCGATATTCGTCAGTTGCATGGCGACGCCGAGATCGCAGGCCCGCGCCACGATGTCCGGCGCGCGCTGTCCCATCACCAGAGTCATCATCGCGCCGACGCTGCCCGCGACACGCGCCGCGTAGGCGCTCACGTCGTGCAATGTCTCGTAGCGGCGGACCTCGGCGTCCCAGGCCAGGCCTTCCAGCAGGGCCTCCGGCAACGCGCGGGGGATGCCGAATTTTGTGACGACATCGGCGAACACCCGATCGGCGGCCAGATTCATCGGCTGGCCGCGATAGGCCCGGTCGAGCCGATCCTGCAGCCGGGCCACCGCAGTCCTGCGATCGCTACCGAGATCGACCGCATCGTCGGCCAGGCGACAAAACGCGTACAGCGCGATGGCGGGATCGGCGACCGTTCGCGGCAGCACTTTCGAGGCGGCATGGAAGGTCCGCGAACCGCCCTTCAGCAACGCGCGGCAGGCAGCCATGTCGGCCGGGTCAAGTCGTGTCATGTCGCCACCCAATCCGGAATTGCGGAATGTTGAACGTCGGGAACCAGCGCATCCAGCACACGCGCGGAGGAGAGCACGCCCGGCAGCCCCGCGCCGGGATGCGTGCCTGCACCGACGAGATACAGATTGGCGACGTCCTCGCTCTTGTTATGGGGGCGAAACCAGGCGCTTTGCGTCAGGATCGGCTCCAGCCCAAACGCCGCGCCCCGGAACGACGACAGCCGGTCCTGAAAATCCTGCGGCGTCAGCATGCGCGAGGTGACGATCTGGTTTTCAAGATCGGGTAGCATGGTCTTCTCGAGCTCGCGCGCGATGGCGCGCCGATAGTTTTCAGCCGTCACGCTCCAATCGGTGCCGCTTTGCAGATGCGGCACCGGCGACAGTACATAAAAGGCATCGCAGCCATCGGGAGCGAGCGACGGATCGGTCGCGGTGGGCCGATGCAGATACAGGCTGAAATCATCCGCCAGAATCTTGCGCTCGAAGATATCGGTCAGCAGTTCCCTGTAACGCGGCCCCAGCAGGATGGTGTGATGCGGCGCATCGTCGTAGGTGCGGCGCGTGCCGAAATACCAGACGAACAGGCTCATCGAATAACGCGCGCGCGCGATGCGTTTATTGCTCCAGCGCGACCGCGCCGAGGTCGGCAGCAGATGGCGATAGGTCCACGCCGAATCGGCATTCGACACCACGACATCGGCGGCAATGGTTTCGCCCGACGCTAGCCGGACGCCGCGGGCAGCGCCGTCGGCCACGACGATCTCGCGGACCTCCCGGTTGCAATGAACCTGGCCCCCCTGCCCTTCGATCAGCTTGACCAACCCATCGACCAGCCGGCCGGTGCCGCCCAGCGCGAAGTGCACGCCCCAGCGCCGCTCGAGGAACGCGATCAGACAATAGATCGAGCTCGCCGTAAACGGGTTGCCGCCGATCAGCAGCGGATGAAAACTGAACACCACGCGCAGGCGCGGATCGCGGAAGAATTTCGACACCAGACCGTAGACGCTGCGATAGCTCGACAGGCGCAGCATCTCCGGCGCGATCTTCGCCATGTCGGTCCACTTGCTGAACGGCACGTCGCCGAGCTGCTCGAAGCCGACTTTGAAAATCTCCTCGCTGGCTTTCATGTAGGCGTCGTAGCCACCGACGTCCTCGGGTGAGAATCGCGCGATCTCGGCGCGCATCGCGTCGGCATCGCCGGAGTAATCGAAATGCGACCCGTCCTGAAAGCGAATGCGATAGAACGGCGCCACCGGCACCAAGGTCACATCGTCGGACATCTTGCGCCCGCACAGCTTCCACAATTCCTCGAACAGAAACGGCGCGGTGACGATCGTCGGCCCGGCGTCGAAGGTGAAGCCATCCTGGCGGTGGACATAGGCACGGCCACCGGGCGCATCGAGTTTTTCGAGAACCGTCACGCGATAGCCCTTGGCGCCGAGGCGCACCGCCGCGGCCAGACCGCCAAAGCCGCTGCCGATCACCACCGCATGGGGCCGGCGGCCCTCCGGTTGTCCATTCGTCGATCGTGTCGGGCTGGTATCGAGCATGGGCATCAGTGTAATTATTTCTTGACACTTGCCTAGCCCATAGATGTAAATTCCAGTTTACATACTTTGCGCCGCCAGCCCGGCAGCGTTAGTGCGCGCGTATCTGACGATCAGATCCGCGATCACTTGCGGCTGCTCTTCGTGCGCCAGATGGCCGAGCGCCGGCACACGCTCGATGATAGCCTGCGGCAAAATCTCCCGGACCTGCTGTGCGACATCAGGTGATACCGACCGGTCGTTGGCGGCGGCGATCAGCACCAGCGTCGCCGTCAGGCGCGGCAAATCGTGCAGCAGCGGCTCGAGCTTCCAGTTCGCCATCATGCGCAGCGCCGCGGCGACATGCGCCGGGTTGCGAACCAGTTTGCGATAGAGCGAGATTCCCCGATCGTCGATGCGCGACCCTGTATTCGCGATCAACCGTTCGACCGCGTTCGGATTCGAGGCCTGCCATGCGAACACGCGCGGCACCACCGGATTGAGTACCAGCAGTTTCGCCAGCGGCGACAGCAGATGGCTGGCAGCGCCGCCGAACGGCATGAAGGCGCCGTTGAGGCTGACCAGCAGCCGTGGTGCAATTTTTCCATCGAGGCACATGCGGGCCAGGATCGCCGCGCCGGCCGAATGTCCCACGGTAACCTCCGGCTTGACGCCGATCGCAGCGAGAAGCCGGCCCAGATCAGCCGCCATGCCCGGCAGCGACAAGCGATGCGACGGTGGCGATTGCGTGAACCCGTGCCCCGGCAGGTCGGGCGCGATCACGTCGAACTGCGGCGCGAGCAGCGGCAACAATCCGCGCCACGAATGCGTGGCAGCACCGGTGCCGTGGATCAGCAGCAGCGGCGGTCCACTCCCCGTCCGTTGCAGGTGCCACCGGATCCCGGAAGCTTCGACAAACGCACTGGCATTCCGGTTGGGCCAATCCGAACCATCCCTGCTCCAGACGAGGTCGGACATCGTTACACGGGGGGTTGCGACGAGACACCGGCGAGGAAAGCGTCGTAAGCCGCGATGAACTCCGCCTTCGCTTCGAAATGCGGCAGCGCGCCGGTGGGAAAGACCTGGATGGTCCAGTTGGGCCGATTCTGAACTTGTGTCTTGTTGGAATAGTCGACGAAGTCGCCGCGCACGCCGTGGCTCATCCATACCGGCAAGGTCAGCGATTGGTAGAGTCTGGCAATGTCCTCGCTGAACAAAAATCCGGCGACAAAATAATATGGCGCATGCTGTGCGCCGGGCTGATGCGTGGTGAGATAGTCGTAGTCCAGCATGCCTTCGTCGATATCGCGCGAGCCCCAGGTCTTGTTCAGAAAATAGCGGATGCCGGCGCGGCTGGTGAGCAATCGGAAGAATCCTTTGCTCCATAGCGGAAATTCGAGAAGAGAATGCAGCCACGGCATGCCGCGCGTGCCGTCGCGCCATTTCGCGGCGGCATCGCGGCTTCGAAAACCCGTCGGGCTGACCAGCGCCGCGCTGCGAAACGCCAGCGGCATCTCGGTTGCGGCGCGGGCAAGAAACTCACACGACAGCGAAACCGCCAGCGCGTCGATAGGGCCACGGCCATGGATGCCCTGAATTTCACGCACCGCGATCAGGATCGCGTCGGTCATCATCCGTACGCTGTAGGTGCGCTTCGAACGTTCGGAATGACCGAAGCCGGGAAGCTCCAACGCATAGACCGTTCGGCTCTGGCGATAGTGCTCGTAGAGCGGCCGGATTTCGTAGGCGGAGCCCGCCGCGTTGATGCTGTGAATCAGCAACAACGGCGGCCATTTGCTTTCAGTTTGAGGACCGGCCGAATAGTAGGACAGCCGGCCAACCGCGCTCGCGATCTCGTGCCGCTCGCCGGACACCGGCGCGGCAAATTCATCGGCGTTGCGAAGTGCAACGCGGCTGGCGGCCGGGGCAGAAGCATTCATCGTAAAGCCCTTTTCACAGCCAGCCCAAATCCCTTGGCCAAGACCGTATCATCAGTGTATCAGAAACGACAACGATACTTGTCACGAGCAATGGACACGACGATTGACACAAAATCCGACCGTCAAACCCTTCCTCGAGGTGCTCTCCGGCCGCCGCCAGCCGGTGCCGCCGCTCTGGATGATGCGCCAGGCCGGCCGCTATTTGCCGGAATATCGCGAGGTGCGCGCCAAGGCCGGTGGCTTCCTCGATCTCTGCTTCACGCCGGAATTCGCCGCCGAGGTCACCTTGCAGCCGATCCGGCGCTTCAATTTCGATGCGGCGATCATCTTCTCGGACATTCTGGTGATTCCTTACGCGCTCGGCCGTTCCGTCAGGTTCGAAGCAGGCGAAGGTCCGCGGCTTGATCCGCTGGATACGCCCGACAAGGTCGGGACGCTTGCAGCCCGCGCTGATTTTTCCAAACTTGAACTAGTGTTCGAGGCGCTGCGGCGGGTGCGGCGAGAACTCGATCCAAAAATTGCGCTGATCGGATTCTGCGGCGCGCCGTGGACAGTCGCAACCTACATGGTGGCCGGACACGGTACGCCGGATCAGGCGCCGGCGCGGATGATGGCGTATCGCCATCCCGAGGCCTTTACGAAAATCATCGACACGATCGTCGAGAACTCGATTCAATATCTCCTGGGTCAGCTCAAGGCCGGGGCCGACGTCTTGCAGATCTTCGATACCTGGGCCGGCGTACTGCCGCCGCGCGAATTCCAGCGCTGGTCGGTCGAGCCGACGAAACGCATCGTCGAGGGGGTGCGCAAGCAGGTGCCGGACGCAAAGATCATCGGCTTCCCGCGTGGCGCGGGCGCGTTGTTGCCATCGTATGTCGAGGCAACCGGCGTCAATGCCGTCAGCATCGATTGGGCGACTGAGCCGTCCCTGATCCGCGAGAGAGTCCAGAACCGTGTCGCGGTACAGGGCAATCTCGATCCGCTGGTCTTGATCGCAGGCGGGGCGGCGCTCGATCGATCGATCGACGATGTACTCTCGAATTACGCCGCAGGCCGGCTGATCTTCAATCTCGGCCACGGCATCCAGCCGGAAACGCCGATCGCGCATGTCGAACAGATGGTGAGACGCGTGCGAGCCTATAAGGGATGAGCTAGCGCATTTCTTGTTCTGATCGAATCAGAACCATCGTCATTGCGAGGAGGCGTAGCCGACGAAGCAATCCAAAGCCTCAAAGCGAAAGCTGGATTGCTTCGCTCCGCTCGCAATGACGTATCGCGGAATGCAGGTCCATCATAGTATTAAACGCCGTATTGCACACCCGCCAATATTGCTTTCGATAGCGTCGAAGCATCGGCATGCGGCAGCGGCAAATAGCGCGCGCCCATTTCGGATGCGAGTTGCGCGCCGACAGGACCGGGACGCGGCGAGGTATCGACCAGTACAGCGGTGATTCCGGCGGCACGCAATTGGCGCGCCGCGTTCATCGCATCTTCCTCCGCGCGCGGACGTCCTTGCGCGCCATCGCGAGCGATGTTGGCCCGGCCATCGGTGAGCAGGATCACCGTCGGCGTCTGACCCTTTCGCCGGATGAGGTCCGCCAGCGCAAAGGCAGCGTCGAGACCGGCCGCCAGCGGCGTGCCGCCACCACCGGGCAAACCCGCCAGACTTCGCTTTGCCCGCGCCAGCGAGCGCGTCGGCGGCAGCAGCAATTCCGCGACCTGGCCACGAAACGCGATCATCGCCACCTGATCGCGGCGGATGTAGCAATCCGCCAGCAGCAACTCGACCGCTCCTTTGGCTTCGGCGAGCCGATGCAGCGCCGCCGAGCCGGAGGCATCGACCACGAAAACCGTCGTGGTCTCGCTGCGTTGCTTGAACCGGGCGATCCGGAAATCATCCTTGCGAATGAGAATGCGGGGTT
>JAFEFK010000492.1 GCA_018240625.1 Pseudomonadota bacterium | reverse complement strand
CGGACCCAACAACGGGGCGAACCTCGGCGGCTTCACCTGTCTGAATACGGCGCTGCTTCCGACGAACGGCTTCGCCAGCAACGGCACCCGGTCGGGCTGGTTGATCGGGTATGGCGTTGAATTCGACCTGGGGAATAACTGGTCAGCCAAAGGCGAGTACAACTACATTGATTTCGGAAGCCGCACCGCGATCGCTTCCGACGGCTTGACGACGCTGAGGGACAGCGGCGCGATCAATCAGGTCAAGCTCGGCGTGAACTATCGCTTCAACGGTGGCCAATCGATCGTTGCTCGTTACTGATACGATCCGCAGCACTTGGTGCCGCTTTTACGGTGCACATCGGCCCTCGATATTCTGGGGCCGATGAGCGGTTTGGTGACCGCCCTGGATTGTCGCAATTGCTTCGTATGAAGCTTTTGCAGGCCGATCACGATCTTCATCGATATCTTGCGACCGGGTTTAAGCTCCGCCCGGTTGTGCAATCGAGACCTCCCTCGACACCCGACGATCAACGGGCGCTTCGCCCATTGGCTTTCCAGCGATCGCGCTAGCGGTCTCTGCGCGTGTCAGGGTAAATATCTGTCTCGGTCTGGGGTCGATTTCGTTCGATTGGAATTCACGGGAAGCGTCATGCCATCTTTCATCGCAAGTTATGATTTGAAAGAAACCACTCCAAGTCCCCACGTCAGCTTTCTCGACCAGGCGACAAAACATGGCTGGAAACTCTGGATACTCAGTTCCAAGAATATCTGGTTCCGCTTGCCGAACACGACGCTGGAAGGATCCTTTGCAACCAAGGCCGACGCAGTTGCCGCGCTCAAGAACGCACGTGCGGCAACCGAAGCCGAACTCGGCCGTCCAGTGACCCTCCTGAAATGGATCGTTGTAGACTTTTCCGCAGCGAGCCTGGATTCTGATGTCTCGCAACCGGTCTGAGAATCAGGTCTTTGCGGAAATCGCTTTCGTTTTTCGGACTGGCGTCGGATAGACGGCGATGATGATGGCCTGTGTCTGAGACGCGGGTACGTCGACGATATCGCGGCGCTCAATGCCGATTTGAAAATGACGACGCTCCGGCGGATTTGGCAATATATGCATAGGCAAACAGCGGCCATCGCTGTTTCACGATAGCCTGTCAAACCGCGGGCACGAACGGATTTTCAGGGCCCGATGATTACCGTGGGAAGGCCCATGGCGATCGAGTTCACCGCTGTGGCTTCCGTGATGATATCGCCGACCCGGCAAGCACCGAGACCGTTGATGAACACGGTCGGGCTCGGCGCCGTGACGACCCCCATGACGTGCGGGATAAGCACCGTCAGCATGGGGCAGGTGTTGATGCTGGCACCCGACCCAGTCATGGCTGAGGTCGCATTGGAAACAGCATTCTTCTGGGCTTCGACCAGGTCCTTCTGTGCCTTTGCCGAGGCAGCCGGGCCGAGGGATGCAGCCGCGGCCGCCTTCGCGGTCTTGTCGGCGACGTCCTTGACGCCTTCGGCGATCGTTGCCGCGAGCGCCGCCGCCGCTGCCGCCGTCATCCCGAGCCATGCAGGCTGACCGCCGATGAAAACATTCGGACTTGGCGGGCCGGGAACGAGCGGCGATCCGTGCGCCGTTGGGTCACCGAGCCGTGCTGCAAATCCGGACATATGCGATCCCCTGGTCGGTGTGCGTCAGCATCAGTTTCGCGAACGGCTATCTCAAGGTCAAGATGTCACGATTTCGCTCTCGCCCGCTTGGTTAGCGCAGTCGCGTTCTCGCTTAGGGGCAATGCGGTGTAAATTGTGGTAACCGCAATGCTTGCTTAGAATGCAGGCCCACCGTTGTCTTTGCCCTTCGCCAGGCTTTCTACACACAGATTGAGCCTGTTGACGGCGAGCGTCAGGTCTCCAACATATTTCTGAAGGTCGCTCGCCGACAGCGTGACGGGCCAATGTCTGGTATGAAGCGACACATCGACGGTCATCGCGGTTATGCGCTTACATGCCTGAAGTATTGTGAATTGAGCCATTGTTTGAGCCCTCGCAATTAATGTTGGTCAATGAGCTGAGTTGCATGCCCGAATATAAGCGCACGCTGCCTGAAGCGGCTCAGGATGATCGACTTGCTGACTGCCCGCAACCCGAATATGTCAGCGCGGTTGCACTGTTGGAGCATCGAGCCGTTGTCGCGTTCAAATTCGGGAGGCTGCTAGGTGCGACGGAATGGTTGTCCGTTAGGCCCGGCCGGCATCGGCGCTTTCGCTCGATAATCTTTCGCGACTCTGCCCGGTTTGCCCTCAAAAATCTGGCCTGACGGGCCTATATCTGCCGCCAAGGGTTGAGGGATGACAGCAACAGGAGAAGGACGGACATGACAGCTTCAACGGAACGCGCGGTCCTCGCCGGGGGCTGCTTCTGGGGCATGCAGGATCTGATACGCCGGGTTCCCGGCGTGAAGTCGACCCGCGTCGGCTACTCCGGCGGCGAGGTGCCGAACGCGACCTATCGCAACCACGGCAATCATGCCGAGGCCATCGAGATCATCTTCGATCCGCAGGTGATCAGCTTCCGGCAATTGCTGGAATTCTTTTTCCAGATCCACGATCCCAGCACACCGAACCGTCAGGGCAACGATCGCGGCGCGAGCTATCGCTCCGCGATCTTCTACACCAGCGACGAGCAGAAGCGGATCGCGCAAGACACCATCGCCGATGTCGATGCGTCCGGCCTTTGGCCTGGCAAGGTCGTCACCGAGCTTGCGCCGGTCGGCCCGTTCTGGGAGGCCGAGCCCGAGCATCAGGATTATCTCGAGCATTATCCGGACGGCTATACCTGTCATTTCGTACGGCCGAACTGGAAGTTGCCGCGCCGGCAGGAGGCCGGTCAGGCGATGGCCGGCGGAGCCCGCTAGCGAGCGATCCTGCTCTCATAATTCGCTTGCTCGGCTGCGGCGTATCGCGCCGCCACGGGCGCGCGTCCTGTCGCAATGCGCTATCGCAGCGAAACCGACACGCGTCCGAACGCGCCGAAATCCACCTCCATGCGGTCGCCGGGCTGGATCGGCAGTGGCGGATGGCAGGTGCCGGTCGTAACGACATCGCCGGCCTTTAGCGTGATGCCGAGGTGCCGCAGTTCGTTGGCGAGCCACGCCAGCGCGACGCGGGGATCGCCAAGCACATTCCTGCCATGTCCGGTGTAGCGTTGCCCGCGCAGCGTAACGACCGGCCTTTCCTCGACCAGATCGACCGCACGCCAGTTCGCATCGGTCGGCGGGCCCAGCACGAACTGGTGCGCGCAGGCGTTGTCCGCGATCAGTTGCGCTTCTCCGGCGCTGACGAAATCGGCGAAACGCGAATCCGGCAGTTCGATCGCGGGATGCAGCGTGCCGACGGCGGCCAGAACCTCTTCGACCGAATAGGGCGCCGGTCGCGGCGGAAGATCGCGGCCCATGCGGAAAGCGAATTCGGGTTCGCCGACGCGCATCGCGTTACCCGTCATGGATGCGGTGCCGCCATCGGGAATCACGCGCTCCGCATAGATCCGCCCGGCCAGCGGACCCGCGACGTTGATGTGCTTCTGGCCTGCCTCGCTGGTCGCGGCGATCTTCCAGCCGAATACCGGACCGGACCCATATCGCTCCATCGCGGCCTGAACGGCATAACCCTCATCGCGATCCCGCGGGCGCTGCGAGTCCGCAAGCGCCGACAATTTGGTGCCGGCCTGCCAGTGATCGTGCAGGATTTTGGCCGCCGTGATCTGGTCGGGAGCGGGCATGGTGCTGATGTCTCCGAGGTTGGCCTGAGGTCGATATCTTTATAAGGATAATCGCATCGATAAGGAAAGCTGCGGAGATACTGAATGAGTAAGGGCGCATTGGCCTTGTTGATCCACGGCGGCGCCGCGAACTGGTCGCCGTCGCGCTGGCGGGAGCGTTTCCTGAAAGTATGCGCGGATCGGCCCGTGGCGCTGCTGCCGGACGATGTGGTCGATCCAAAAGATGTGCATTACGCCGCGGTCTGGAAACCGCGCCCCGGCGCGCTCGCCGCATTTCCGAACCTGCGCGTCATTTTCAATCTTGGTGCGGGTGTCGATGCGCTGGTCGTGGATCGCAGCTTACCAAACGTGCCGCT
>JAFEFK010000491.1 GCA_018240625.1 Pseudomonadota bacterium | reverse complement strand
GTGGCGATGCGTTTGGCCTCTGCGTCGGTCTCGGCAACGTAAATGTGTCGCGTGATGCCGATATGCGGCAGTGCAGCATGATCGCGGCCGAGCGCCTGCCAATCCTTGCGATAGCGGTCGCTGATCGCCCTGGCGCGGTCGGCCGGTCCGAGCGACACCACATTGATTCCTTTCGGCACCGCCCAGCCGATCGCATCCGGGCTCGGCGCGCCGTACCACAGCGGCGGATGCGGCAATTGCGCCGGCTTGGCCTGCACCACGTAATCCTTGAAGCGGAAGAACTGGCCCTCGAAGTTGACGACGTCGTTCTCGAAAGCGCTCGTCAGCACGGCGAAGGCTTCGTGATAGCGCGCCGACGCCTCGGTGGGCTCGATCCCATAACGCTCGTGCTCGACCAGCGCGCCGCCGCGGCCCACGCCCACCAGCAGGCGGCCGCCGCTCATATGATCCAGCATGCAGATCTCTTCGTAGACGCGCAGCGGGTGATAGAGCGGCAGCACGTAAACCAGTGGGCCGAGCCGCAACGTCCGCGTGCGCTGAATCGCCGCCGCCAGAAAAACGCTGGGGCTTGCGGCCATTCCAAGCGGCGTCGAGTGGTGCTCGGCGAGGTGGTAACCGGCAAAGCCGGCGGCTTCGATCGCTTGCAGGAGCTTGAGCCGGTCCTCGAAGAACGTGCCCAACGGCGCGCCGTTGCTGTCGAGATGGTCGAATACCGCGAAAGTCAGCACCTGTGGGATCTCCGGGATTGGCGCCGGCATACGGAGCGAGTGACGAACGCTGCGAATGCCGCTAATTTGAGGGCAGGCCGCCAGGCTGAGCGAGCGGCATCGTTGAAGGGAGGGGTTTTGATGAAGAAGTCAGGTCTCGTATTGGCGGCTGCGTTGCTGGCGGCGTCGGCCGTATCCTCGGCGCGCGCAGAGGACACCGTCAAGATCGGTTTGATCATGGCCTACTCCGGCCAGTTCGCCGACACCGCGGCGCAGATGGACAACGGCGTCAAGCTGTTCATGAAGAAGTTCGGCGACAAGGTCGCCGGCAAGAAGATCGAAATCATTCGCAAGGACACCGGCGGTCCGAACCCGGACGTCG
>JAFEFK010000490.1 GCA_018240625.1 Pseudomonadota bacterium | reverse complement strand
TATTCCGGTCCGGTCTTCGATATGGCGGTCCAGCAATTCGGGGTGATTGCCAATCACCTGTCGATCCCGATGGACGAACGCGATCGCATCCTGATGCCGAAGCGGGCCATCACGATTTCCTGCCCGATCCATCGCGACGACGGATCGATCGCGGTTTTTGAAGGCTATCGTGTCCAGCATCATCTCACGCTTGGGCCCACCAAGGGCGGAACGCGTTTCGCGCCGAGCGTCGATCTCGGCGAGGTCGGCGCGCTGGCGATCTGGATGAGCTGGAAATGCGCGCTGGCCGGCTTGCCCTACGGCGGCGCCAAGGGCGGCATCCGGGTTGATCCGGCATCGATCTCGAAGCGAGAATTGGAAAGCCTGTCGCGGCGCTACATGCAGGAGATGATCCCGTTCGTCGGACCGCACACGGACGTGATGGCGCCGGACATGGGCACCAACGAGCAGGTGATGGCCTGGTTCATGGATACGTATTCCATGTATCAGGGGCGCACCGTGACGGAAATCGTCACCGGCAAACCGGTGAGTTCGGGCGGCACGCTCGGCCGTCGGGAAGCGACGGGGCGAGGCGTGGCCTATCTCGCGCGCCGGGTGATGAAGGACCTCGATATCGCGTTCGACGGCGCGACCGCCGTCGTGCAGGGGTTTGGAAACGTCGGCTCCTACGCCGCGCTCGAGCTTCACACCTATGGCGTCAAGGTCATCGCGGTGAGCGACCACACTGGCGCGCTGTACGACAAAAAGGGGTTGGATATTCCCGCGCTGATGCGTCATGCGGCTTCGCATGGCAGCATCGCGGGATACTCAACTCAGCTTCACTACGATCCCGCGGCGATCTTGACGTTGGCCTGCGATGTTCTCGTTCCCGCTGCGATGGAGCGCGTGATCGATGCGCACGTTGCCGAAAATCTGAAATGCCGCGTGCTGGCCGAAGGCGCGAACGGACCGACCACGCCGGAAGCCGATCTAATTTTGGAGAAGCGTCAGAATGAGGTTTTCCTGATTCCCGATATCCTGTGCAATGCCGGCGGCGTCGTGGTCAGTTATTTCGAGTGGGTGCAGGACTTGCAGCAATTGTTCTGGGAAGAAGAGGAAGTGACGCGGCGCGAATACCAGATTCTGGACCGCGCCTTCGATCAGATGGTCAACCGCGCAAAAAAGGACGGCATCCCGCATCGGACCGCGGCGATGGCGCTTGGCGTTGAAAAGGTGCGCGCGGCGAAAGCCACGCGGGGCCTTTTCCCGTGATCGTTGGACTCGATCACGTCGTCCTCGTGCTGCGTGACATCGAAGCTGGGGTCGCGACCTATCAATCGTTGTTCGCGCGCGCGCCCGCGTGGCGGGCCGAGGCGGACGGCGTTGCAACGGTGCTCTTCACGCTCGACAACACGACGCTGGAGCTGATCGCGCCGAAGGCGGAGACGGATTCAGCAAATCGCATCCGTGCGGCTCTCGACGCGCAGGGCGAGGGGCTGGCGAGCATCTGTTTCCGCACCAACGACATCGAGCGAATGCATCGCAGGCTGGAGCGGCTTGCGCTCAAACCAACGCCGGTCGGCGAGGCCGAGAGCCGCGATATCACCTCGGGTGCGGTGCTGCAGTGGAAGCGGACCCGCACGGAGACCGAACTGACCAGAGGCGTTCGCTTGTTCTTTCTACAACGGGAGGCCGAGCGGCCCGCGTCGCCCGTGTCAGCCTCCGCGCCGATCACTGCGATGGATCATATCGTGATCTCCACGGGCGATCCCGAACGCGCGGCAGCCTTGTATGGTGCGCGCCTCGGCCTCGACATGGCGCTGGATCGCTCGCATCCCGACTGGGGGCGTCTGATGTTTTTCCGATGCGGCGATCTCATTGTCGAAGTCGCGCATCATCCCGAAAGCCGCATGGATGCCGCGCGAGACCGACTGCGAGGCGTGTGCTGGCGTATCGAGGATGCAGACGCGACGCGCGCGCGTCTGGTGTCCGCAGGCATCGATGTGTCCGAGATCCGCGCGGGGCGAAAGCCCGGCACCCGCGTGATGACCGTGCGCAGCGGCACCTGCGGCGTGCCGACGCTGCTGGTGGAGCGCACGCCGCGTCCGGCGTGAACCCGGCACGCTGTGGTTCGTGGGGCGGCGCCGGCCAATCCCATAAGAACATTCATTCTCAAACCGCGGGCTGCGTGATACATGCACGATCACCCGAGCGACAGGTCGACCGATTTGGCTAAGGCAAAACGAACCTTGAAGTGGCAGCGCGACCCGGAAGGGATGCGGCTGCGCATCCTTGAGGCGGCGAAACAGGAATTCGCGGCGCATGGCATTGCCGGGGCACGCGTCGACCGCATCGCGGCCGAGGCGGGCGCCAACAAGCGCATGCTCTATTATCACGTCGGCAACAAGGAAGACCTGTATCTCGCCGTGCTGGAAGGCGCCTACGAGAAGATCCGGGCCGAGGAGCGGACGCTCGATCTGGAACATCTCGATCCGCCGGAGGCGATCGAGCGCCTGATCGAATTCACCTGGAACTATTTTATCCGCAATCCGGAATTCCTGGCGCTGCTCAACACCGAAAACCTGGCGCGCGCGCGTCATCTCAAGCGTTCCACCAAGGTCAAATCGATGCACTCGCCGTTTGTCGAGATGATCCGGACCGTGGTGACGCGCGGCGTCGCGCGCGGTGACTTCAAGGTCGCCATGGACCCCGTGCAGCTCTACATCTCGATCGCATCGCTCGGCTTTTTCTATCTGTCGAACAGTGCGACGCTGAGCGTGATCTTCGGCCGCGATCTTCTCAAAAAGCCTGCGAAGGACGAACGGCTTGCGCATATGGTCGCACTCGTGCTCGCCGCATTGACCGGCAAGTCCACGGCGTCGTTCGGGAAGGGCTCGGCGGCGGTTGAGAAGCCGAACGTACGGACCTTTTCCCGCGTCGTCCCCGCGAAGGCTGGGACCCATAATCCCTGAGGTGTGAAATGCGCGGGGTCGGTTCCGCGCTTGTTCACTATCGTCGACGGTTATGGATCCCAGCTCGCGCTTGCTTCGGTCGCTTGGCCGGGACGACGGCCAAAAATGGCGTGGTTGATCGAGCACGACGACGCGCCAGGAATATCTGCGTAACGCCGCGCCTGACGCTTTTGTGCAGCTACAACGAAAGACGGAATGCGACCGCGCCATTTTGCCGCCTAAAAGGTCTGGACAGTAATTATCCAACGGGTTAATTTCTGGGCAACCAAGGGAGAGGCGTGTGGCGGAAAGCCGGGAGCAAAAGGGCGTAGCGACAATGCTGAACGCAGCATGGATCAGGCCGCTGCTGTTTCTGGCTTTCATCGTCGTCGCCTGGGATCTCACCATCCGAATTTTCCATATTCCCCAGTACCAAATTCCGGCGCCGGGCGATGTCGTTGCCGTGCTGTGGAATGACTGGCCTGAACTGCTGGGGCAGGCGTGGCCGACCACTTACGCCACGGTGTGGGGATTCCTGCTGTCGGCGCTGTTCGGAATTCCCGTGGCGATGCTGATCGCGGGATCGAAGACGGTGGAAAGCTACGTCTACCCGCTGCTGGTGTTTTCGCAGTCGGTGCCGAAGATCGCCATCGCGCCGCTGTTCGTGGTCTGGTTCGGCTTCGGAATCATTCCGAAGATCATCTCGGCGTTTTTGCTCGGGTTCTTTCCGGTGGTGGTCTCGGCCGTCCAGGGCTTCAAGTCGGTCGATCCCGATATGGTCGATCTCGCGCGCGCGATGAAGGGCAGCCGCTTTCAGGTATTCTGCGCCGTCAACCTGCCGCATGCGATGCCCGCGATCTTTTCCGGCCTCAAGGTGTCGGTGACATTGGCGGTGGTCGGCGCCGTCGTCGGTGAATTCGTCGGCTCCAATTCGGGCATCGGTTACGTGATGCAGCGCTCGATCGGGACGTTCGATCTGCCCACCATGTTCGCGGCACTCGTCATTCTCGCGCTGCTGGGCGTCATCCTGTTCTGGGTCGTCGACCGGATCGAACGTCTGGTGATCCCCTGGCACGCGAGCCAGCGCGACGATCTGATTATCGCGGCCTGATACAGTCTTTGAAAGCGGCCTCGAAGCGGCCTCGACAACGATAACCGGGAGGAAAGAATGTTGCGATTGATGACGGCGTTTTCTGCGATGCTTGCGTGGGCCATGCTCGCGGTGTCGGCTCCGGCGTCGGCGGCCGACAAGGTCGTGCTGATGCTCAACTGGTACGTCTATGGCGAGCACGCGCCGTTCTATTATGGCAAGGCCAAGGGCATCTACGCCGCTGAAGGAATCGATCTCGAGATTCAGGAAGGCCGCGGTTCGGCTGCGACCACGCAGGCCGTGGCGGCGAAAACTGCCGACTTCGGCTATGTCGATGTGCCGACCATGATGCGGGCCGCCATCAAAGGCGCGCCGATCATCGCGACCGGCGTGCTGTTGCAGACCAGTCCGATGTCGGTGATGGGGCTCGCCGAGAAAAACATCCGCAAGCCCGAAGATATCAAGGGCAAGACGGTGGCGATCACGCCGGCTGACTCCATGACGCAGATCTGGCCGCTGTTCCTCAAGAAGACCGGCCTGAAGGAATCCGACTTCAAGACAGTGGCCGGTGACGGCCAGACCAAGCTGAACGCGGTCATCAACGGGCAGGCCGACCTGCTGCTCGGTTACGTCATGGACCAGTCCATGAAGATCAAGGATGCCACCGGCAAGGACGTCTATCCGATCAAGTTCGCCGACTACGGCATCAACATGGTCAGTTCGGGTCTCGTCGCCAACACCGATTATGTGAAGTCGCATGCCGATCTCGTGAAGCGCTTCATGTCCGCGACCACCAAGGCGGTCGAAGCGGCGGAAAAGGACCCGAAAGCCGCGGCCCAATCGATTCTCGATGCCAATCCGAAGGGCGGCAAGATCGATACGCTGACGCAAGGCTTTGAACTGACGATCCCGCTGTATCGGACGCCGGAAACCAAGAACAAGCGCCCGTTCCAGGTGACGGATCAGAACATGACCGACAGCGTCAATCTGATGGTCGAGTACGGCGGGCTCGAAGCCAAGGCCAAGGACAATCCGAAGGCGTTCTACACCAACGATTACCTACCGAAGTAACCGGATCGGACATGAGCGCAGCAGCGAGAGCATCGGTCGATCAGCCGGGGGCGCATCTTCGGGTCGTGTCCGACGGTACGGCCAGTAGCACGTCGGGGATCAGGATTTCCGGCGTGTCGAAAACCTACCGGACGCGTGACGGCGACGTGCCATCGCTCAAGCCGCTGGATTTCCACATTAACGACGGCGAATTCTTCGTCGTGGTGGGGCCGTCCGGCTGCGGCAAGTCCACGCTGCTGAAGATGATCTCAGGGTTGCTGCCACCATCGAGCGGGGAAATCCTGGTCGACGGCACCAAGGTGACGGAGCCGCACGGCAACGTCGGCATCGTGTTTCAGAACGCGCTGCTGTTGCCGTGGCGCACCGTGCTCGCCAACGTGATGCTGCCGATCGATATGAAGCGGCTGCCGCGCGCGGAATACCGCCAGCGTGCAATGGAGTTGTTGAAGCTGGTCGGCCTCGAGGGATTCGAGAAGAAGCTGCCGTGGCAGTTGTCCGGCGGCATGCAGCAGCGCGCCTCGATCTGCCGCGCGCTGGTGCATGATCCCCGCATCATGTTGATGGATGAACCGTTCGGCGCGCTCGACGCCATGACCCGCGAACGGATGAACGTCGAACTGCAGCGCATTCAGCGCGAGACCGGCAAGACGATTTTGCTGATCACGCATTCGATTCCCGAAGCGGTGTTCCTGGCCGACCGCGTGCTGGTCATGACCGAGCGCCCTGGCTCGATCGCGGCGATCTATGATGTGCCGCTGGGACGGGAGCGTTCGCTCGATGTGATGGGCGATCCGGTCTTCACGCAACTGGTGCAGCGGATTCGCAAGCATTTCTTCACCCAAAGCGCGTTGGATTGAGACGCATGATCGCCGCGCCATGCATCGCCGTGCGGGACATCGCGCTGTTCGAGCGGCCGATCCGCTTCGCGCGGCCGTTCAGATTTGGCGCGGTGACGATCACCGACGCCGTGCAGGTGTTCGTGCGCGCTGAGATCGAGCTTGAAGGGGGCAAGTCGTCGATCGGTGCCAGCGCCGAAATGCTGGCGCCAAAATGGTTCGACAAACGCGCGCATCTGTCTGCTGAAGAAACCGCCGCCGAGCTCAGGCGATCGCTTGCCATCGCGCGCGACCTCTATCTGACGCAGCAGGGTTTTGAGACCGCGTTCGGACTCCATTCAGCCTGTATCGGCGCGCAGGTTGCGGCTTGCGCGGATGAGGATATTCCGCCGCTCGCCGCCGGCTTCGGTCCGGCCGAGATCGACAAGGCCATCCTGGATGCCGTGCTGCGCGCGACCGGCGCCGATTTTTTTGCCGGTATGTCCGGTAATATCGCGGGCCTCGATGCGCGGCTGACGCCTGATCTGGCAACGGACGACGTCGCGGCGTTCCTGCTCGGACGCCAGCGTCTGGAGCGTGTCGCCGTGCGCCACACCGTCGGACTCGACGACGTGATCGAAGGCAACGGCGGCGTCGCCGATCCGCACGAGAACAGCGGCGCGCGCTATTTCAAGCTCAAGCTCGGGGGCGACCCCGAGACGGATGCGGCGCGTCTGATCCGGATCGGCCGCGAACTCGCGACGCTGCCTTACGCCGTCAAGGTCACGCTCGATGCCAACGAGCAATATGCCGATCCCGCAGCCCTCGGCGCGCTGGTGGATCGGCTGGATCGTGACGATGAGCTGGCGCCGATCGCGCAGCGCTTGCTGTACATCGAGCAGCCGATGCCGCGTGACATCACCCGCCGGTCGCCGCTGGGCGCGTTGTCGCGCCGGGATTTCATCATCGACGAAGCCGACGATTCCTATGATGCGTTTCCGCAAGCGCGCGCGTTGGGTTATCGCGGCATTTCCTCGAAGTCCTGCAAGGGCATTTACAAGGCCATGCTCAATGCTGCGCGCGCGGCGACGTGGAGCGCCGCAGGCGAGCGATTCTTTATTTCGGGGGAAGACCTGACCTGTCAGGCCGGTCTCGCAGTTCAGCAGGATCTCGCGCTCGGTGCCTTCATCGGCGTCACCCATGCCGAGCGCAACGGCCATCACTATGTCGACGGTTTTGACGGCGCGCCGGCGGGCGAGGCGCGCGCGTTTCTCGCGGCGCATCCCGACCTTTACATCGACAGGGATGGCGCCGTTCGCCTCGCCGTTCACGAGGGCGATCTTCTGACGGGATCGCTGGTCACAGCCGGATTCGCATCCGGCGTTCATCCGGACTGGACGGCGCTGAAGCCGCTCGACGTCCCCACAGAAAAATTGCGTAGGGAGCAGGCAGTATGACGACGCAGCGTCTCGGCATCATCATGAACGGCGTCACCGGGCGGATGGGGCTCAATCAGCATCTGATCCGCTCCATCATCGCGATACGCGACCAAGGCGGCGTGGTGCTGTCGAACGGCGATCGCATGATGCCCGATCCGATCCTGGTCGGCCGCGATGCCGACAAGATCGAGCGTCTGGCGAAACAGTTCAGCGTGCAGCGCTGGACCACGGACCTCGACAAGGCGCTTGCCGACAAGAGCGACACCATCTTCTTCGATGCGGCCACGACGCAGGCGCGGCCTTCGCTGCTGACCAAGGCGATCAACGCCGGCAAGCACGTCTATTGCGAAAAGCCGATTGCGACCGGTCTCGACGAGGCGGTGAAGGTTTTGAAGCTCGCCAACGCCAAGGGCGTGAAACACGGCACGGTGCAGGACAAGCTGTTTTTGCCCGGTCTGAAGAAGCTCGCGTTCCTGCGCGACTCCGGCTTCTTCGGGCGGATGCTGTCGGTGCGCGGCGAGTTCGGCTACTGGGTGTTCGAGGGCGACTGGCAGGAAGCGCAGCGTCCCTCGTGGAATTATCGCAGCGAGGATGGCGGCGGCATCATTCTCGATATGGTCTGTCACTGGCGCTACGTGCTGGACAATCTGTTCGGCGAGGTCGAAAGCGTGAGCTGTCTTGGCACGACGGACATTCCCGAGCGCTGGGACGAACACAACAAGAAGTACAAGGCGACCGCGGACGACTCGGCCTATGCGACGTTCCAGCTCAAGGGCGGCGTCATCGCGCACATCAACATGTCCTGGGTGACGCGGGTCTATCGCGACGATCTCGTGACCTTTCAGGTCGACGGCACGCACGGATCCGCCGTCGCCGGGCTGACCGATTGCGTCATTCAGGCGCGCCAGGCGACGCCTCGGCCAGTGTGGAATCCAGACGAAAAGCGGATGCACGATTTCTACGCCGACTGGCAGAAGGTTCCGGAGAACGCCGTCTACGACAACGGCTTCAAGGAGCAGTGGGAGATGTTCATCCGCCACGTCTGCGAGGACGCGCCCTACAAGTACACGCTGCTGGAAGGCGCCAAGGGCGTGCAACTCGCGGAATGCGCACTGCAAAGCTGGAAGGAGCGGCGTTTTATCGACGTCGCGCCGATCAAGGTCTGAGAGGGCCCGATCATGAACAAGCCTGTGCTGCCGATGTCGTCGCTGTCGTTGCGCCTTCCGCGGGCCGACCGCTCGCTCGAAGCCTACCGTCTCGCGGCGTCGCGGGTGTTCCCGGCCAAACTCGAGGGCGCGCTGAACCGCGTCGCCTTCTCGGCAGCGCATGTGGTGGCCGATCCGCTCGCGGAAGGCGACCCGTGGCTGACAGCGGCGATCGACTGGGACCGGACCATTGCGTTTCGCGAATATATCTGGGGCCTCGGCCTCGGCGTCGCGGAAGCGATGGATACCGCGCAGCGAGGCATGGGGCTGGACTGGCCGACCTCGCTTGAACTGATTCAGCGCTCCGTGAAGGCTGCGAAGGCGAACGGCAACGCGCTGGTGTTTTCCGGCGCCGGCACCGATCATCTTCCGCCCGAGAACGCAAAATCACTCGACGACGTGATCCGCGCTTACGAAGAGCAGATCGCCGCGGTCGAGAAGGCGGGCGGCCGCATCATCCTGATGGCGTCGCGCGCGCTGGCAAAATTCGGCCGCAACGCGGATGATTATGCAAAGGTCTACAACCGCGTGCTGTCGCAGGTTCGCGAACCCGTCATCATTCACTGGCTCGGCGACATGTTCGATCCGGCGCTGGCGAATTATTGGGGAACGCCTGACCTCGATATTGCGATGGACATTGCGGTCGGGATCATCAACGCGAATGCCGCCAAGGTCGACGGCGTCAAAGTCTCGCTGCTCGACAAGCAGCGCGAGATCGACATGCGCCGACGCCTCGACACCAGCGTCAAGATGTATACCGGCGACGATTTCAATTACGCCGAACTGATCGCGGGCGACGACAGAGGTTTTTCGCACGCACTGCTCGGCATTTTCGATGCGATCGCGCCAGCGGCCTCGTATGCGCTGTCGCGGCTGGCGGCCGGAGACGAGGCTGGCTTTCACGACGTGCTTGGGCCGACGGTGCCGCTGTCGCGTCATATCTTCAAGGCGCCCACGCGCTTCTACAAGACCGGCATCGTGTTCATGGCCTATCTGAACGGCCATCAGGATCACTTCACCATGGTAGGCGGGCAGGAAAGCACCCGCTCGACGTTGCATCTCGCGGAACTGTTCCGGCTTGCCGACAAGGCGGGCCTGCTGGCGAATCCGGAGCTTGCGACCCGGCGCATGAGGGCTATCATGAGCGTGCGCGGAATCGAAAGCTGAGATGCGCGATTTCTCAAACGATCATCGCTGGCTGTCGCTGAATACGGCGACAGTCCGCAAGCAGGCCGACCTCTTGCAGATCATCGACGCTTGCGCGCGTCATGGTATCCGCGCCATCGATCCCTGGCGCGATCAGGTCGCGGCGACAGGTCTTGATCGCGCGGTGAAAGCGGTGCGCGACGCAGGGCTCGAATTGTCGGGTTATTGCCGCGGCGGTATGTTCACATCGGACGACGCGCATCGGCAGGCCGCGCGCGACGACAACCGCCGCGCGGTCGATGAAGCGAAGGCGCTCGGCGCGCCGTGCCTGGTGCTGGTCGTCGGCGGCCTGCCGCAATATTCGCGGCCGGGCAGCGCGCTCTCGAAGAACATCGGTGCGGCGCATGCGCAGGTCGAGGACGGCATCGCCGAATTGCTTGAGTATGCGAAGCAAGCCAACATGCCGCTGGCGATCGAGCCGCTGCACCCGGCCTATGCGGCCGATCGCGCCTGCGTCAATACGATGCGTCAGGCGCTCGATATCTGCGATCGGCTCGATCCGGCGCGGTCCGGCGCGCTCGGCGTCGCGCTCGACGTCTATCATGTCTGGTGGGATTTTGAGCTGCTGGCGCAGATCGACCGCGCCGGGAAAAACAGGCTGCTCGCCTTTCATGTCTGCGACTGGCTGGTGCCGACCAAGGACATCCTCAACGATCGCGGCATGATGGGCGACGGCGTGATCGATATCCGGTCGGTGCGTGCTGCCGTCGAGGCACAGGGCTTTGCCGGTTATTCCGAGGTCGAGATTT
>JAFEFK010000048.1 GCA_018240625.1 Pseudomonadota bacterium | reverse complement strand
GAAGACCAGCATCAGGGGGCCGAAGAAGGCAAGCAGACCCGCATAGAGCGCGAAGGTAATCAGCATCGGCTGCAGAATTTCGTTCTCTATGCTCCAAACGCTCTTGCCCCGGCGCGACAGACGTTCTTCTTCAAGGGCCCATGCGCGGCGGAAGGCACCGGGTATCTCGCGGGTGGAGAATTTGTAGATGCTTTCGCCCATACGTGAGGTCGCGGGATCCATCGGGGTGGCAACGTCGCGGTGATGGCCCTTGTTGTGCTCGATGAAGAAATGGCCGTAACCCGCAACCGCAAGCACCAGCTTGGCCAGCCAGCGGTCAAAAGTCTCCTTCTTGTGCCCAAGCTCATGCCCAGTGTTCAGCGCGAGGCCGTTCACGATTCCTAGCGAGAGCGCCAAGGTTATGATTTCGAGCCAAGACATCGCATGGGTACTGACCCACCAGGCCGCTACAATCAGGGCTGCGTAATGGATCGGCACGGTCAGATAGGTCAGGACGCGGTAGTATCGGTCCTTCTCAAGCATCTCGACGGCCTCTTCCGGCGGGTTGTTGAAATCCTCGCCGAACATGGCGTCCAGAAGCGGCACCATCGCGTACCAGACGATCAGGACCAAGGCGTACCAGATGCTCCATCCGGTCTGCGCTACCAGCCAGAGCCCGATCATTGGCGTCGCCGGCCACAGGGTGGACAGCATCCAAAGATAGCGCTTACGGTCGATGTAGCCTAAGATTGAAACAGACTGATCTGGCGTATTGATCATTCGGCATGTCCTCCCCTTGACCCCACCATTCGTCGCGCGGCAGGTGACACCAGTACGCCCATCCCGATTCCGAGCGAGCGGAGGAAGCGGAGATCATTGGGCCGGGACTCACAACTACACTTAAGTGTAGTTCCCGATTGGGGTATCCTATAGCTATCTGCGCTGCCTTGAGACGCCCATGATCAGGGGTACCTGCGACGAGCCGACATATCCGGGACGGCTGCGTGCCGTCCGCATTTCCGCGCGTCTGGGGACAATCGCCAGGCGCTGTATCGCGCGGCCCCGATTTACGTTTTCAGGCCAACCGGAGACCCGGACACTGATCTTGCGCGCAACGCAGGGTTATGGAAAATCGGTCGTTCTGGCGCAGAACTGGTTGGCCTTCAGGGCTGCTGGAAACAACGCAGCCTGGGTGTCTTTGCGCGACGGATACGAAACGGAAGGCGCGCTGGCGGAGGCCATCTACGGCCAACTGCTCGACGCAGCGTCCCGCGAAGGCCGAGCGGTCCCGGCGGATCTGGCCGAGTTAGTGGCCACGCTATGGGAAGAATTCGGCGCTGAGCGACCGGCCAATGTAATCTGCATCGACGACATCGAACACGCACCCGCCCTGCTGCACGCACTGGAAACCTTCGTGCTGGAAACCCCGCCGAATGTCCGATTCGCTATCGCCGGGGATACCCGGCGCGGTTTTGCCCGGCTGGGGCTGGAAAGCGGAGTGCGGGAGGTCCATGCCCGCGATCTGGCCTTCACCTTGGACGATGCCGAAACGTTTTTGCGGGCGCACCCGGTCGCCAACGTAACAGCACAGCAGATGATCGCCGAGACGCAGGGCTGGCCCGCGCTCTGCCACATCATGTGCCGGACCGAATTGCCGGTCCGGCCCGCGGTAAACTGGCCCGAAACGGTGACCTTCCTCCATGAGGAGATCGAGAGACGCCTGTCGCGTCGGCAGCTTGAGTTCGTTGAAAACGCAGCGATGATCGACCCGATTTCGGCGGAAAGCTACAATTACGCCTACAAGTCCACCAACGCCGACGCGCTGATCAGGGAGATCGACCTCGATCACCTGCTGTTTCGCCCCGCCGAAAATGACTCAACGCTGTTCTCGCTGCACCCGGTTCTCCGCGATTACCTTCAGCATCGGTTTCTGGTGCGCAGTGCTGAGCGAAAATCCTATGTCCTGAAACGTGCGGCCTTCTGGCACTGGCGGAGGCGCGAGTTCCAGAAGGCGGTAAACCTTGCGCTGCGGGCGGGCGACCACCGCTGGGCGCTGGGGCTGAGTGAGGACATCATGCTCGATCTCGCCCTGCGCCAAGGCGAGATCGAGGCGTTGCGCGAATGGCTGGGCCGGTTCCCAACCCGCGAGTTGCGCAAGCATCCGATCATCTGCCTCAGCTACGCTTGGACGATGTATTTCAGCCAACAGGCCGACAAGGCCGAAAGGCTGCTGGGCTATCTGCCCGCCCCGCGCGCGTCGTCCGGTGCGCATCCTGACCGCGGCTGGCTGCAACTGGTCCGCGCGATCGGTGCTGCGACCCATGACGAACTGGAGTTGAGCGAGCGGCTGTGCAACGATTGGATCAGTAACTTTGGCGACGATAATGCCGTCGGCAAGGGTGCGGCACTCACCTGTCTGGCCTTCATGCTAGCGAGTGAATACCGGTTTGACGAACTGAAGCAGGCGCTAGTCATGGCCCATTCAGTCAACAGCGCCGCGCACCAACACTATGCCTTTGGCTGGCTTTATGCGGCCGAGATTCAGGCAGCCCTCGCCAGGGGCGACATGCGCACGGCGCTGCAACTTATCGATACCGCCCGCAATGACAGCGACGTTCAGGTGACGCGCACATCCTTCTCGTCAAAGCTGCTGATCGCCCTGGAACTTGACGTGCTGTTCGAACTGGGGCGGCTGGATATCGCCGAGCACTCTGTCGCCGGGTTGCTTG
>JAFEFK010000489.1 GCA_018240625.1 Pseudomonadota bacterium | reverse complement strand
GGTTTTGGTGCCGTCGACGCTGACCTGCCGCAGCAATCCTGCGTCGGTCAACTGGTTGAGCGTGTTGTAGACGGTGGCAAGCGAGACCGGGACCTTGGCGATGGTCGCCTCTTCGTAGAGCATTTCCGCGGTGAGATGGCGCGCGCCCTTGCCGAACAGCAGCCAGCCCAGCGCCATGCGCTGCCGGGTCGGCCGAAGACCAACCGACTGCAGCATTTCGTTGACGTCATGCCACGGGCAGCCCGTCAGCGCGGGTTGTCGTCCGTGACTGATCGCCGCAACATCGAGGTCTTCCTCGGTCACAACCACGATGTTTTCGTTCATACTCACGCCATGCACCTGAAAAAGCTCGTCGCCAGATATGGTTTTGCTAGCGAGTACTATAGGAAAGAAAGCGCTCAGATGCAAGTTTTTCGCAACTAGAGCCAAGTTTTTCCCAACTAGGACATTGTCGATCGAGCCATTTGGCCCAGGGGACACTGGCCTCACTTTGCCCCCTCCGAGGCCTGTGTTAGAGAGCCACGCGGCGCCAGTCGGAAGATCAGCACCGGTTTTCAGGCGAAAGCCTGCGTTTCGCACTTCTGGCGAACGTTAATTCCTCAAAGAGAAGGCCACGCAGTATGCAGGACCCGCGCAGCAGCTATGATTATGAGGATTTGCTGGCCTGCGGCCGTGGTGAACTGTTTGGACCGGGAAATGCCCAGTTGCCGTTGCCGCCGATGCTGATGTTCGACCGCATCTCGGAGATCTCCGAAAGTGGTGGAGAATACGGCAAGGGATTGATCCGCGCCGAACTCGACGTGAAGCCCGAGCTCTGGTTCTTCGGTTGTCATTTCAAGGGCGATCCGGTGATGCCCGGTTGCCTCGGTCTGGACGCGCTCTGGCAAATGGTTGGATTTTTTCTGGGCTGGAGCGGCGGCGAAGGGCGCGGCCGTGCGCTGGGACTCGGCGATCTGAAGTTCTCGGGTCAGGTGCTGCCGAACATCAGCAAGATTGTGTACAACGTCGACATCAAGCGCGTGATGCGCTCAAAGCTGGTGCTGGGGATTGCGGATGGGTGGCTTTCCGCCGATGGCGATATTATCTACCGCGCGAAAGATTTGAGGGTCGGTTTGTTCAAGCAGGACGCCGCTCCGAAAGCATGAAGGTCGATGGTTCTGATCTGTCCGGGCTGGTATCGGTTGTGACGGCAGCTTTCAAACAACAACGCAATTACAGGGTGAGGCGATCATGAGGCGAGTTGTCGTTACGGGGATGGGGATTGTCTCGTCCATCGGAAACAACACTCAGGAAGTGCTATCCAGCCTCTACGAGGCGAAGCCGGGAATCTCGCGGGCGGAGAAATACGCGGAGCTTGGTTTCCGCTCGCAGGTGCAGGGGGCGCCGACACTCGATCCCGAAGGGATGATCGATCGCCGCGCCATGCGGTTTCTCGCGCAGGGCGGCGTCTGGAACCATATCGCGATGGAGCAGGCGATCCGCGATTCCGGGCTTGAGCCGTCCGACGTCTCCAACGAACGCACCGGCATCATCATGGGCTCCGGCGGCCCGTCGACGCGCACGATCGTCGAGGGCGCCGACATCGCCCGCAGCAAAGGCCCGAAACGCGTCGGCCCGTTCGCGGTGCCGAAGGCGATGTCGTCGACCGCGTCTGCGACGCTCGCCACATGGTTCAAGATCAAGGGCGTCAACTATTCGATCTCGTCGGCCTGCGCCACGTCCAACCATTGCATCGGCAACGCCTACGAAACCATTCAGTGGGGCAAGCAGGACATTATTTTTGCCGGCGGTTCCGAAGAGCTGGACTGGACGCTGTCGGTGTTCTTCGACGCCATGGGCGCGATGTCCTCGAAATACAACGATACGCCGGCCGTCGCGTCGCGCGCCTATGATGTCAACCGCGATGGCTTCGTGATCGCCGGCGGCGCGGGAGTCGTGGTGCTGGAAGAACTCGAACACGCGAAAGCGCGCGGCGCGCGCATTTACGGCGAGATCGTCGGCTACGGCGCGACGTCGGACGGCTACGATATGGTGGCGCCGTCGGGCGAGGGCGCCGAGCGCTGCATGAAGATGGCGATGTCGACCGTGAAAACGAAAGTCGATTACATCAACCCGCACGCGACCTCGACGCCAGCCGGCGATCCGCCGGAAATCGAGGCGATCCGAAAAGTGTTCGGCACCGGCGACAAGTGTCCGCCGATTTCCGCCACCAAGTCGCTCACCGGGCATTCGCTCGGCGCGACCGGCGTGCAGGAAGCGATCTATTCGCTGCTGATGATGAACAACGGCTTCATCTGCGAGAGCGCCAACATCCAGGAGCTTGATCCGGTGTTCGCCGACATGCCGATCGTGCGCAAGCGCATCGACAACGCCAAGGTCGGCACTGTGCTCTCGAACTCGTTCGGCTTCGGCGGCACCAACGCCACGCTGGTGTTCAAGCGGCTCGATGCGTGACGGTGTTCGATCTGCCTCTCTTGCCGGGAAGGTCGGCAGGGAGAGAATGAAGATATTGCAGCAATCCGGAATGGGGTGGGCATGATTATCGAACCGCGCGTGCGAGGCTTCATTTGCACGACGGCGCATCCGGCTGGCTGTGCCGCGAATGTCCGCGAACAGATCGCTTATGTGCTGAAGCAAGGCCCGATTGCGAACTGCCCCAAGCGCGTCGCCGTGCTCGGCTGTTCGACGGGCTACGGCCTTGCGAGCCGGATCGTCACGACTTTCGCAGGCGGCGCGGAGACCATCGGTGTGTCGTTCGAACGTCCTCCGACCGAAAAAAGAACCAGCACGGCAGGCTGGTACAACAACCGCGCCTTCGAGATCGAGGCGAAGAAGATCGGACGCGCGCCGGTCACGCTGGAAGGCGATGCCTTCTCCGAAGAGATGAAGAAAGACTTTATCGCGAAAGTGCGCGAGACGTTCGGGCAGCTCGATATGCTGGTCTACAGCATGGCTGCGCCGACCCGGACCGATCCCGATACGGGTCAGGTCCATCGCTCGGCGATCAAGCCGCTCGGAGCTCCCGTCGAGATCAAGACCCTCGACACCGAGACCGGCGAGGTGTTCGAGACGACGATCGCGCCGGCGAGCGAAGCCGAAGCCGAAGCCACCGTCGCGGTGATGGGCGGCGACGACTGGAAGCGCTGGATCGACCAGCTTGCCGGCGCCGGTGTGCTGGCGCCCGGATTCCAGACGCTGAACTACACCTATATCGGCAGCGAACTGACATGGCCGATCTACTGGAACGGCACGCTCGGCCGCGCCAAGGCCGATCTCGACCGCAAGGCCGAGGAGATTCGCAAGCGGCTTGGCCCGGATGCGGCCCGCGTCGTAGCGTTGAAAGCCGTGGTCACGCAGGCGAGTTCAGCCATTCCCGTGGTGCCGCTTTATGGGACAGTGTTGTTCAAGGTCATGAAGCAGCTCGGGCTGCATGAGGGTTGCATCGAGCAGATCGACCGCCTGTTCCGGACACGCCTTGGCCACGCCGAGGCGCTCGACGACGCACAGCGCGTCAGGGTCGACGACTGGGAGCTCTCGCCCAAGGTGCAGGCGGAGGTGCTGCGGCGATGGCCCCTGCTGTCCACGGAAACGCTCGGCGAACTGGCGGATCTTGCGGAGTACAAGAGCCAATTCCTCCGCCTGTTCGGTTTCGGCATCGACGGCGTGGACTACGCGCAGGACGTCGATCCGCGCGTCGTTCCGAAGTGAATAGCTCCAAGGTACTCGATTATCCTGCTGCGATCTTTTCCGCGCGCTGAAACGCCGGCCTTGCCATGCAGCGCTCGATGTAGCGGTCGAACGATGGCCGTGACGGAATCATCTTGAACAGCCTGACGGCGAAGTTCAGTCCCGAGCCAATCACGATATCGGCGGCGGAAAAGCTATCGCCGAGAATCCACGGCCCTTTCTCCAGCGCGGCATCGAGCACATCCATGACCTGCGCCGTGCTGCCCCAGCCGGCGGCAATGGATTTCATCTCAAGCTTTGTTGCAGCCTGTACCATCGCGGGCTCGATGCAGCCCGGCGCGAAGAACAGCCATTGCAGATAGCGGCCACGCTTGGGGTCTCCGATCGGCGGCGCGAGGTTGGCTTGCGGAATGCGGTCGGCAACGTAGGCACAGATCGCGGCGGCTTCCGCCACGGCAGCCTCGCCGTCGGTCAGCGCCGGCACCTTGCCCATCGGATTGATCTTCAGGTAGTCCGGTGATTTCTGCGCACCGGCGCTGATGTCGGTCAGCACGCGCTCGTAGGGTTGGCCGGTCTCTTCCATCAGCCAGAGCGCGGTGAACGAACGCGAGCGCGGCGACCAGTAGAGCTTCATCATCGGATCATCCTTTCTTCTTCCAGCGATAATACTTCATCGTGAACCCGGTGGCGGGTTCTACTGATTCTTTTTCGAACACAAAACCTTCGCGCTCGTACCAGCGCCAGGCTTTTTCATTCTCGCGGACGCAACGCAGCCAGATTTCGTCCGGCAACCGTTGCTGCGTGAACAAGAGCAGCTGCCTTCCGAGACCGTTACCCTGATAGCCCGGTGCGACAAAGAGCTGATCGAGGTAATTGTCGCGCGGCTGCAATGCCAGCATCGCGGCGAGACGTCCACCGTCGTCGGCCACGAACAGATCCCAGCGGTTTTCGATCTCGCGATCGATGCGCGCGCGCAAATTGGCGAGCAGGAAATTGCTGGCCTCGGCGAGGCCGGTCGAGACCCAGCTTTCCATCCAGACCCGCGCTACGTCGTCATGCTCGTCCGGGAGTGCCTGACGGATGTTCATGGATCGCGCGCTTTCGGTAAGTCCGGCCATCGTACCGTCACATGGAGACAAATCGTGTGGCCGATTTGCGGTCGGGATATCTCTTTTGAATGCGTGAAGAGC
>JAFEFK010000488.1 GCA_018240625.1 Pseudomonadota bacterium | reverse complement strand
GCTGCATCTGCGAGGGCTGCAAACGCGGGCTCGAACTGGTCCACAACGGTAACGAACGCGCCGCGCTCTACACGCTGCGCATCGCACGCGAGATGGGCGACCTCAATCGCGTCATTCTCGGCACCGATGCGCCGGCCGGCTCCGGCGTGCAGCCGCTCGGCATCCTGCGCATGATATCGTTGTTGTCGTCACTCGGTGAGTTGCCGGCCGAAACCGCGTTCTGCTTCGCCACCGGCAACACCGCGCGGATGCGGGCGCTGGATTGCGGCATCGTCGAGGTGGGCCGCGCGGCGGATTTCGTCATCATGGACAAGGCGCAGCATTCCGCAGGCAAGAACATTCTCGACAGTATTCAACTTGGCGATCTGCCCGGCGTCGGCATGACCATCATCGACGGCATCGTGCGCACCCAGCGCAGCCGCAATACGCCGCCGGCCGGCAAGGTGCCGACGATCGTTGCCGGGCACTGAGGGTTGACGGCGCCCTTGCGAGGAGCTCAGGGCGGCGCGTCGCGTCGTCCCGATAGCGACGAAGCAATCCAGTTTAGCGCACGACCGGATTGCTTCGCTCCGCTCGCAATGACAATGATGCCAACTGGCCCGCCGGGTCCAAAATCAATGGGGAGGTTTCATGTCGGCACCGCTCGATCCCGCTATCGCTGAAGTCATTCCAAAGCTGCCGCTGCGCGATCCCTTGACCATGACCCCGCAGAGCGCGCGCGACGCCCTGCGCGCGCTGGCGGACGCCCGCGCCGCGATCCCTCCGCCCCCGGTCGCGGATGTTACCGACATCAAGGTCAAGGGCGCTGCCGGACCGCTCGCCGCGCGCGTCTATCGCAACGGGAGAGACAAATCTCCGACGGTCATGTTTTTCCATGGCGGCGGCTGGGTCGCCGGCGATCTGGAGACGCACGATCGGCAAGCGCGTCTTCTTGCCATCGAAACCGGCGCGGTGGTGATTTCCGTCGATTACCGCCGCCCGCCGGAAACGCGCTTTCCCGGCGCGTTCGAGGACTGCTTCGCCGCCACGCGCGATGTGATCGCGCGTCTTGCCGAATTCGGCGGCGACGTTTCGCGTGTCGGCGTTGCCGGGGACAGCGCCGGCGGCAATCTCGCCGCCGCCGTCGCGATTGCGTGCCGTGACGCCGGGATCAAGCTCGCTGGCCAGATGCTGGTCTACCCTGTGACCGATGTCGTCGGAAATTTTGCCGATACGGCCGAGAACGCGCGCTTTCCGTCGCGACAGGAGAACGCCAAAGGCTACTTCCTGTCGCGCGCGGTGATGGAATGGTTCGCAGGACACTATCTTGAGAACGTCAGCCATGGCGCCGACTGGCGCGTGTCGCCGCTACGCGCAAAAACCCTGGCTGGACTTGCGCCCGCGGTGGTTTGCACGGCGTGGTTCGATCCGCTGCGCGATGAAGGCAAAGCCTATGCCGACGCGCTCACGGCCGCGGACGTGCCCACCACCTATTACGACGGCCCGGGCCTCATTCACGGCTATTTCGGACTGGGCGAAGTCTCGGCAATTGCGAAGCGCGAAGCGCAGCGCGTTCGCAGCGATTTCAAGGCGTTGCTCGATCGCGGGGTTTGACGCCGACAAGAACGTCACCGTACGCATTATCGCAATCGTCATCCCCGACCCTTGCCGCTGAAGAGCCCCTCTACTCGGCGGCCTGCTGCTGCACCGTGGGCTCGGTGCCGGCGACGGTGGCGCGGCGCATATCGCGCGGCTGCGATTGATCGTAACGCCGCACGCGATGCACGGTCTGGCGATTGTCCCACATGACCAAGTCGTGAAGCGTCCATTTGTGGACGTAGACGAACTCCGGCTGCGTCGCGTGTTCGGTGAGATCGCGCAGCAGCACGCGCGCTTCCGGCACGCTCATGCCCTGAATCGCGCCGGCATGCGAGGAGAGATACAGCGACTTGCGGCCGTGCACCGGATGGGTGCGCACCAGGCGTTGCAGCACCGGCTTGAACATCTCCTTCTCCTCGTCGGTGTAATCGAGGAAGCCGAGCGCGCCGCGCGAATACATCAGCGAGTGCTCACAGATCATGTCCGCGATCTCGGCTTTCGTCTCCGTGTCGAGCGCATCATAGGCCGCGCGCATGTCCGCGAATTCGGTGTTGCCGCCCTTGGGGTTCACCACCCGTGCCGACAGCAGCGAAAACTTTGCTGGAATGGGGCGAAACGAACTGTCGGAATGCCACAGGCAGTTGCCGAGGTTGAACAGATGGGTGCGGTGATCGCGGGCGAGCGGCTTGCCGTCCTTGCCGAGATTGGAGACGTCGTTGAGGCCCGACGTCAGCCGATAGTCCGCCTTCTTGGTCACGG
>JAFEFK010000487.1 GCA_018240625.1 Pseudomonadota bacterium | reverse complement strand
GGAACCGCACATCTACGTCGCCAACTGGTACTACCTCGCCTTCATCCTGGTGGTGGCGATGCTGCACATCGTCAACAACCTCGCGGTGCCGATCTCGTGGGGCAGCGCCAAGAGCTACTCGCTATTCTCCGGCGTACAGGATGCGATGACCGAGTGGTGGTACGGCCACAACGCCGTCGCTTTCTTCCTCACCTCGGGCTTTCTCGGCATGCTTTATTATTACATGCCGAAGCGCGCCGGACGGCCGATCTATTCCTACCGGATGTCGATCATCAGCTTCTGGGGCATCACCTTCTTCTACATGTGGGCCGGCTCGCATCACCTGCATTATACGGCGCTGCCGCAATGGGTGCAGTCGCTCGGCATGACCTTCTCGGTGATGCTGCTGATTCCGTCATGGGTCTCCGCCGGCAACGCGCTGATGACGCTGAACGGCGCATGGCATAAGGTGCGCGACGACGCGACGTTGCGCTTCATGATGGTGGCGGCGGTGTTCTATGGCCTGACCACCTTCGAAGGCTCGTTCATGGCGATCCGCCCGGTCAACTCGCTGTCGCACTACACCGACTGGACCATCGGGCACGTGCATGCCGGCGCGCTCGGCTGGGTGGCGATGGTCACGTTCGGCGCGATCTACGCCTCGGTGCCGTGGCTGTGGAAGCGCGAGGCAATGTATTCGCCAAGGCTGGTCGAGGTCCACTTCTGGCTCGCACTGGCCGGCACGGTCATCTACGTGTTCGCGATGTGGAATTCCGGCATCATCCAGGGATTGATGTGGCGGACCTACAATGAAAACGGCACGCTGGCTTATTCCTTCGTGGACTCGCTGGTGGCGATGCACCCCTATTATATCGCGCGCGCCGTCGGCGGGATATTCTTCCTGCTCGGCACCGCCGTCGGCCTCTACAACATCGTCATGACAATCCGCACGGCGTCCCAGGCAGTGCCGGAAACGGCGGCGGACCGCCCGGTGCTCGCCGGCGCAGCCGCGCTGCAGGCGGGGGAGTAACTGCCATGTTCGGATTTCACTACCGGCTTGAACGCAAGGCCATCGGTCTCGTGCTCGCCATCATCGGCGTTTCCAGCATCGGCGGAATCGTCGAGATCGCACCCTTGTTCACGATCCATCAGACCGTGGAAGACGCGCCCGGCATGCGGGTCTATACGCCGCTCGAACTGGCGGGCCGCAACATCTACATCCGCGAAGGCTGCTACGCCTGCCATTCGCAGATGATCCGCACGCTGCGCGACGAAGTCGAGCGCTACGGGCCGTATTCTCTGGCGGTGGAATCCAAGTACGACCACCCGATGCTGTGGGGCTCGAAGCGCACCGGTCCGGATCTCGCCCGCATCGGCAACAAGTATTCCGATGAATGGCAGACCGAACATCTCAACAATCCGCGCGACGTGGTTCCGGAATCGGTGATGCCGGCCTATACTTGGCTGCTGAAAGACAAGCTGCGCACTGACGATCTCAGCAACCATCTGCGGACCCAGCGTACCGTCGGCGTGCCCTACACCGACGACATGATCGCCAATGCCGCCGCGGACGCCTACGGTCAGGCTGCGCCCGACTCGCCGCAGGCCGAAGGCGTGGTCACCCGTTACGGCAAGGCGACAAACGTCCGCGCGTTCGACGGCCGCCCCGGCGACCTGACCGAGATGGACGCGCTCGTTGCCTATCTGCAGATTCTCGGGCGGCTGACGGATGCCGCCTACAAACCCGTTGCATCGGCGGAGAAATAATCATGACCCTCGATCACGATCATCTCGTCTGGTTCTCGAAATCGTTCGGACTGTTCTATCTGGTGGCGCTGTCTCTTGTCGTGCTGGTCTATGCCTATTGGCCCGCGAACCGGAAGCCGTTCGAGCGCGCCGCGGAAGCAATCCTCCATGACGACGACGACAAGCCATACCGGGGTTGAGGGCACGACATGGCAAAAGAGGAACGCGATCCGCATACCGGTTACCTGACCACCGGGCACGAATGGAACGGCATCATCG
>JAFEFK010000486.1 GCA_018240625.1 Pseudomonadota bacterium | reverse complement strand
GTCGAGCAGCACCACGCAATGGGGATGCTGATCAACGCCATCGGTGAGCAACCCGCCCTGATCGAAGCCGACATAACCCGGAGGTGCGCCGATCAGCCGTGAGACCGTGTGGCGCTCCATGTATTCGGACATGTCAAAGCGGATCAGCTCGACGCCGAGCGATGCCGCAAGTTGCTTCGCAACCTCGGTCTTGCCGACACCGGTCGGCCCGGAGAACAGGTACGAGCCGATCGGCTTTTCCGGTTCGCGCAGGCCGGCGCGCGCCAGCTTGATCGACGCCGTCAAGGCCTCGATCGCACGATCCTGCCCGAACACGACGCGCTTCAGCGTCTGTTCCAGATGCTTCAGCACTTCTGCGTCATCCTTCGACACGCTCTTTGGCGGTATCCGCGCCATGGTCGCGATCGTGGTTTCGATTTCCTTGATGCCGATGGTCTTCTTGCGCTTGTTTTCAGCGACAAGCATCTGCGCCGCGCCGGACTCGTCGATCACATCGATCGCCTTGTCGGGCAGTTTGCGATCGTGGATGTAACGCGACGACAACTGTACCGCCGCCTCGATCGCATCGTTGGTGTACTTCAGCTTGTGGTAGTCCTCGAAATACGGCTTCAGGCCTTTGAGGATGGCGATGGCATCGTCGACCGTCGGCTCATTGACGTCGATCTTCTGGAACCGCCGCACCAGCGCGCGGTCCTTCTCGAAATGCTGGCGGTATTCCTTGTAGGTGGTCGAGCCCATGCAGCGGATCGTTCCCGATGCCAATGCCGGCTTGAGCAGATTGGAAGCATCCATCGCGCCACCGGAGGTTGCGCCCGCACCGATGACGGTGTGGATCTCGTCGATGAACAGAATCGCGTTCGGATGCGCCTCCAGTTCTTTGAGCACCTGCTTCAGCCGCTCCTCGAAATCGCCGCGATAGCGCGTGCCCGCGAGCAGCGTTCCCATGTCGAGGGAGAACACCGTGGCGGCGCTCAAGACTTCCGGCACTTCGCTATCGACGATTCGTTTCGCGAGTCCCTCCGCGATCGCGGTTTTTCCGACGCCGGCTTCACCGACGAACAGCGGATTGTTCTTCTGGCGCCGGCACAACACCTGAATCGCACGGTTGATCTCGGCATTTCGGCCGATTACGGGATCGATCTTGCCGTCGCGCGCCTTCTTATTGAGGTTGACGCAGTAGGTCTCGAGCGCGTCACCCTTCTTCTTGGCGTCGTCACCGTTCTTCGATTCGGCCTCTTCATCGACGCCGCGCACCGGACGCGCCTCGGAGACACCCGGACGCTTGGCAATACCGTGACTGATGTAGTTCACAGCATCGTAGCGCGTCATGTCCTGCTCCTGCAGGAAATAGGCAGCGTGGCTTTCGCGCTCCGCGAAAATCGCGATCAGCACATTGGCTCCCGTCACCTCTTCGCGGCCGGACGACTGCACATGAATCACCGCGCGCTGGATCACGCGCTGGAACCCCGCCGTCGGCTTGGCGTCGTCAGCGCCGTCCGTCACCAGATTCTCGAATTCGGTTTCGAGATAATTGACCAGACTGGTGCGCAGCTTGTCGAGATCGACGCTGCAAGCGCGCATCACCGCCGCTGCATCGGAGTCGTCGATCAGCGACAGCAACAGATGCTCGAGTGTCGCGTACTGATGATGACGTTCATTCGCGATCGCGAGCGCCCTGTGCAGGGATTGTTCCAAGCTCTGAGAAAAAGTTGGCATTCCACGTCCTCTAGTGTCCCGAACCCGAAGTTCGCCTTTTTCGCAGCGCCTTCCGTAGCGAACTTC
>JAFEFK010000485.1 GCA_018240625.1 Pseudomonadota bacterium | reverse complement strand
CTCGCCGAGATGGATGGCGCCGCCGCGACCGTCGCCGAGCACCTGAATTTCGATGTGGCGCGGCTTCTGCAGATACTTTTCAAGATAGACCGAGGCATCTCCGAATGCCGCTTTGGCCTCGTTGCCGGCGGTCGAGATCGCCATCATCAGATCGTCGGCGGTTTCCGCCACCTTCATGCCGCGTCCGCCGCCGCCTGCGGCAGCCTTGACCAGCACAGGAAATCCGATCGATCGGGCGATCGCCATGGCGTCGTCTTGCGGTCCGACCCCGCCGTCGGAGCCGGGGACCACGGGAATGCCGAGTCGCTTCGCGGTTTTCTTGGCTTCGATCTTGTCGCCCATCAGGCGGATATGTTCGGCCTTGGGGCCGATGAAATGCAGGCCGTGCTCGGCGAGGATTTCGGCGAAGCGGGCATTCTCGGACAGGAAGCCGTAGCCGGGATGCACAGCGTCAGCGCCGGTGATCTCGCACGCTGCCAGCAGCGCGGGAATGTTGAGATAGCTGTCCTTGGAGGGCGGCGGCCCGATGCAGACGCTCTCATCCGCAAGCCGCACGTGCATGGCGTCGGCGTCGGCGGTTGAATGCACCGCAACGGTCGCGATTCCCAGTTCCTTGCAGGCGCGCAGGATGCGCAGGGCAATCTCGCCGCGATTGGCTATCAGGATCTTGTCGAACATTGTTCCTGCTTCGCTTCCGTCATCCCGAGGAGCGCGCTCCCTTTTGCGCGCCGCGAAGGATGAGCCACATGCACCAATCTCCTGTCATCCTTCGAGACTCGCCGTAGACGGGCTCGCACCTCAGGATGACGCGCTCTCGCTATTCGATGATGACCAGCGGCTCGCCGAATTCGACGGGCTGGCCATCCTCGACGAGAATCTGCGTGACCGTGCCGGCACGCGGCGACGGAATCTGGTTCATTGTTTTCATGGCTTCGATAATCAGCAGGGTCTGGCCTGCGGTGACCTTGGTGCCGACATCGATGAAGGGTTTCGCGCCCGGCTCCGGGGCCCAGTAGCAGGTGCCGACCATCGGCGAAGGCACCATGCCCGGATGCTTGCTGATATCTGCGGCACCGGCGGCGGGCGCAGCCGCGGCGGGTGCGAGCGTCTGGTAGCCTGCGGGAGCCGCGGCCGCGATGCTGACGTTGCGTGCGATCCGCACTCGCAAGCCGGTGCGCTCGATCTCGATTTCGGTGAGGTTGGTCTCGTCGAGCAGCGCCGCGAGTTCGCGGATCAGCGCGCTCTCGTCACCGGTTTTGATCTTTGATGGGTCTTCAGGCTGACGGGCCATGATCTCGATCCGAAACTTTCTGTGTTGGATGACGTGTTTACGCCAGGACTTTAGGATTTTGCCTTTGCGCCGATCTTCGCGGCCAGGCCGTTGATTGCAAGTCGATAGCCGTCGATCCCGAAGCCGCACAGGCTGGCAAAAGCTGCCTTGGCGGTAAAGGAGTGGTGGCGGAATTCCTCACGCGCGTACACGTTGCTGATGTGAACCTCCACGGCGGGGATTTGCACCGCCACCAGCGCGTCGTGCAGCGCGATCGAGGTATGGGAATAGGCACCGGCATTGATGACGATGCCCGCAGCCTTTTTGGCGTGAGCTTCGTGAATGAAATCCACCAGTTCGCCTTCGCTGTTCGACCGGCGGCAGTCGGCGTTGAGGCCGAACCGGGCGGCGGTGTCGGCGCAGAGCTTTTCGACATCGGCGAGGGTGGCGTGCCCATACGTCTCGGGCTCGCGGGTCCCAAGCATGTTGAGGTTCGGGCCGTTGAGTACGTAAATTGTCTTCGCCATCAAAATCCCGACGCTATCCTGTCCGGCGCCGGGCGCCGCAGGTCGGGCCGTTATAGGTAACAAGGGAGCCAAGGGGAAGCCTGAACGCTTTGCTATCCCGGTTTAAACGCCTCACTTTATTCGTGAAAAGCCCTATGGAACCTGTGGAAATTACACGTTAACCAAGGTTAAGAGATAGCAGGCCGCGCAGCTTTCGATGCCATCCGTTCGTCCCGCATAGGGGGAGGCGGGCCGAAGCCCGCCTCGTCTTGGACCGGGCTCGCCAAGTCCGGTCAGGCTTCCAGAACCGCCACGATCTCCAGCGTATGGGGATCGACGACGACGATCTGGTCGCGGACCAGGAAGAACTCGTAGCCACGCCAGTCCGGATACACGGTGACGATTTCGGCCGGAAGCGGATGGAAATGCACCTCGCGGGGCACTCGGGTTCCGATCGAAACCGAGAAGTTGACGTGGGTCTCCGGCCGAATGTGCTCATTCTTGATCACGGTCGTGATCTTGGTGCGCTGCTCCGTCGACAGCTTGGCATGCGCGCCGGCCTGACCCGTCGTCGTGGTCGACGACTTGTCCTCGGCCGCGTTCCTCGAATCCGGCTTCATGCCATTGCGGTCTTCGGCCTTCATCTGACCGCGGTCTTCGCTCTTCTCGTTGCGGCCTTCCGCCTTCATGTTCTTGTCGCCGTTCCGGTCGTGCATCTCGGAACTCTTGGACTTGTTGCCGTGCTGCTCGTCTTGCGCATTCCTGGACTTCTCGCCCTTCATGCCCTCCTGAGCGTGCTTGCGGCCCTCTCGCGACATGCCTTTGTCTTCGGACCGGGGTGCGTTCATGTCGGTTTTAGCGCCTCCGGATTCCGACGACTCGCCGCGGTTCATCGGCGTGCTGGCGGTCGGGGCGCTCTGTTGAGCGCCGGGTCCCGCAGCGGGCGCCGTTCCGCCCGTTCCTTGCGCGTTAGCCAGACTGGTGCCGGCGATCAGCGCTGCGGCTGCGACAGACAAAAGAAATCGATTGGTCATATTCATCTTCATCTCCTCACGTTGCATTGCCCACGCATCAACGGGAGGTGAGGAGGGACGTTCCCATCGGGTAACGGTTCCGGCGGATTTGTTTTCTGAACGGCAGATAAACGGGTGAGCGTGCGAAAGCTCCATCGCGAAAACCAAATGAAAAAGGCCCCCGCTGGTTGCGAAGGCCTTCGATTCAACGGGAAAGGAGGCTCAGCAGGACGCTTTGCCGCAGCGCGCCGTGCTGATCTTTTCCTTGAGTCCTTCAAGACCGACGGCGCCCACGACAACCTGTTTGCCGATTACATAACTGGGCGTTCCGTTCATCCCCATGTCCTCGGCAAGCTTGAAGTTCTCCTCCAGCGTGGCGCGGACCTCGGGGCTTTTCATATCCTTCTCGATCCGGGCCATGTCGAAACCGGCGTCCTTCGCCACGGCCAGCGCGCGGGCCTTGTCGGCCTGACCGCGGCCGCCGAGCAGCTTCTGATGGAAGTCGAGATACTTCTTGCCGTCGGGATCCTGCATGCGGGCTGCCACCGCAACCTGCGCGGCTTCGACGGAGCCAGGGCCGAGCACCGGAAACTCCTTCAGTACGACCTTTAGCTTGGGATCCGTCTTCAGCAGATTGAGCATGTCGTTCATCGCGTGCTTGCAGTAACCGCAATTGTAATCGAAGAATTCGACGAAGGTGACATCGCCGTCCTTGTTGCCAAGCGTCACGCCGCGCGGCGAACTGAAGATGGCCTGTGCGTTCTTGGTGACTGCGGCCTCGTGTTTTAACGAGTCCGCCGCAGCCTGGCGCTTGCTCAGTTCCGCTGAGACTTCCTCGAGAATTTCGGGATGAGAAAGCAGGTAGTTTTTGACGATCTGCTCGATCTCGCCGCGCTGGCCGTCGGAGAAGTTCTGCGCCGATGCGACGGAGGGCGCGCCGCACAGCGCGAGTACGCAAATCGCGGGAGCGAGAAAACGAAGCGGGGACATTGGCAAATCCTTTGAAACGGAGAATCTCGAGTTCGGGGCGCTTGGGTCGTGTCGTTAGTTCTTCTTGTCAGGTACCTTGGCCGAAACAATATCGTCGGCCTTGACCCATCCGGGCGTGCCGATCGCGAAACGGGTTTTTGCGCGCGATGCAAGTTCGCGCGCCGTCTTGTTGTCCCCCCGCAGATACGCGGCCTGCGCCGAGGCCAGATCGGCCTGCGCATAATCGCCTTTGCGGCCGTAGGCCATCGCAAGCTGCATGTAACCGAGCGGAGCTTCGGGCTCCCGCGCCAGCGCCGCACGCAGAATCGCAATCGCTGCGTCGGTACTGGCGCTATTATTCGATGCCACGAGCGCCTGCCCAAGTAACATCTCGATGAGCGGGGCATTGTGGGAGAGTTCGACCGCCCGCCGCAGCGGCGCGATCGCCTCTGCCGGCTGGCCTCCCTCGAGCAGCGCTTGTCCCCGGACTTCGTAGAAGTAGGGGTTTTGCGGTTGAACCTTGATCAGGGCATCGATTTGCGCGAGCGCCGAACGTAGATCGCCGTGCAGATAGGTGCTGATGGCATGGGCGTAGCGGGCGGGGAGGCTGGTATCGGACAGCGGATAGCGCCGGTAAACCGTATCCTGGCGCTCCATGAACGCGGATATCTTGGCACGCACCATGTCGTGACGCATCTGAAGCGCGGGGTCGTCCTTTTTGTCCCAATAGGGGCTCGTCTTGGCAAGTTCCGCGAGCGCGGCGACGCGATCGGCCGGCATCGGATGCGACTGGACGTACGGATCGGCGCCACGCGCGGCAAACAGGCTCTCGTCGGTGAAGCGCTTGAAGGTTTCGTACATGCCCTTCGCGGATTGCCCGGTGGCGTCGAGGAACTTTACGCCGGCGCGGTCGGCGTTCTCTTCCTGCTGCCGCTGGTAGGACAGCAGGCTGCGACGGGCGATTTCCTGCGGCGCGCTGATCGCAGCCGCGCCGATGTTTGCGGCGGCGCCGGTGCTTCCGCCACTGCCCGAGGCGCCTGCCGCGAGGGCGCCGACGCCGAGCAGCATGGCGATGATCAATTGAGTCTGGGTTCGGGCGAGTTGTTCGCGAAACTTGGAGAGATGCCCGCCGGCGAGATGCCCGGTCTCATGCGCCAGCACGCCGATCAACTGGTTCGGCGTCGTCGATTGCATGATCGCACCGTAATTCACGAAAATGCGGCGGCCGTCCGCGACGAATGCGTTGAACGATTTGTCGTTGATGATGACCATCTGGATGTTCTGCTTTTCCAGACCCGCGGCGCGCAGGATCGGGCGCGTGTAGTCGCGCAGCAGTTGCTCGGTTTCGGTATCGCGCAGCACCGGCGGCCCGTTGGCCTGCTGGGCATGGACCGGTAACGCCGCGACAGTCAACGCGCCCGCCGTGACGAGCGCTGTCAGCTTCGACAGGATGCGGCGCGTGGCCACGCCGGGCCGCGATGTCATATCTTTAGTCATTGGCCATGGTTCGAATACGTTATAAGCCCTAATAACCCATTGAATACGGCGGGAAGGCGGCTTCAGCCGTTCGCCGCGAGTGCGGTGGTTCAGAAGTATAAGTTGCTAGTGTCCCTTTGATTCCGAAGCATCACAGGGTTGCTGCAAGGACATTCGAACTTCGGAATTGGGACACTGGTCGAAAGCGAATTAACAGATTTTCATGCTCGATGCGACACTGAGAGACCGGGCCAAGGGCCTGTTGGCGGCATCTGGCCGCAGTGAAGTTCCGCCCTTCATGGTGATGGACGTGATGGCGGCGGCGGCGCGGATCGAAGCCGCCGGCGGCCACGTGATTCACATGGAGGTCGGGCAGCCGTCGGCGCCCGCACCGCGAACGGCACTCGACGCGGCTCATGCCGCGCTCGAACGCGGCCAGATCGATTACACCTCGGCGCTCGGACTTCCTTCGTTGCGGACCCGGATCGCGCGGCATTATCGCGAGACCTACGGTTGCGCCGTCGATTCTGAGCGCGTCGTTGTGACCACGGGATCGTCGGGCG
>JAFEFK010000484.1 GCA_018240625.1 Pseudomonadota bacterium | reverse complement strand
GATGTATTGCAGATCGCGGCCGATATTGATCTCGATCAGCGTCAGCAATTGCTTCATGTCCCAGGCCTTGACCTGATCGGCGATGAAGGTCGAGACGCCGCTCTTCTGGTCGGCAATGAAACTGCGCAGCACCACAACGATGCCCTGATTGATTTCGCCGCGCATGTCGGCGTCGGCTGCGAGCGCCACGCCTGCCTTCATGAAGAGCTCGGCGAGATGATGCTGCAATACGCTGCTCTCGCCGCTGGCGCTGCGGACGATGAAGGCGCGTGCATTCGACCAGATATTTTGCGCAAGCGCTGCGAGTTCGGGACGCGCCAGCAGATCGCGCTTCAAATCGGCAATGCGTTCGGCATAAGACGATTCGGTCTCCAGCCGGTCGACAAAGGAGAGCACCATCCGATCGAACTCACCGCGAAACGGATGCTCGGGATCGCTCCGCACCTCATCGAAGAACGCACTCGCAGATGCGACGATCTTATTCAAAAGGAATTTGTCGGTGCGATAGAGTTTGAGCAGGGTCGGCAGTTCGTTCCGGATTTTTTCGCGGATCGCCGCCATGGTCTGTGGTTGGGTCAGCGCGCCATGAACCGCGCCGAGAAGATCGTCGAGCAATCCGCGATGGCGCCCTTCCCGCACGAACGCGCGCAGCGTGCTGGCCGCGAGCGGCGCGAGATTGACCGACTGTAACTGTCCCATCACGCGGCGGATGACGAACGTTTTCAAACCCGACGTTTCGGCGGCGTCGACCGCCTCCGGCAAAAGGCGCAGCGCGAATCGCGCGAGATCGGCACTGCGCTTGCGGTCGCCGAGCCAGTCCGCGATGAACGAGGCGAAATCGACCTGCCTCAACTTCGCCTCAACGGGCGCGGCCTCGAGAAAATGGGTCTCGATGAACTCGCCGAGCTTGTCGGCGATACGATCCTGATTGCCTTGAATAATAGCGGTGTGCGGAATCGGCAGTCCAAGCGGCCGCCGGAACAGCGCGACCACCGCGTACCAGTCCGCAAGGCCGCCGATCGTGGCCGCTTCGGCAAACGCCGCGACGAAACCAAAAGCCGGATGGACATTCATCAAGGCGCGCGCGGCGATGAACAGCGCCAGCGTACCGGCAAGCACCAGCGTCGCCAGTGCCTTGACGCGGCGCAATTCCGCGGCGCGAGCGGCGTCGCTGGATGAGGCAAAGGAGGACGTGGCGGTAGCGGGCATGGAGACTTTCGGGCAAATGATATCTGTAGATAGGTGCTACATACGCCGCCGTCATCCTGATGAGGAGCGCGCTCAGGCGCGCAATTGCGCTACCGACTTGCGTGCGTCTCGAAGGATCACCGCTTGCGCTCGTGGCTCATCGTTCGGAGCTCGCCGAGAAGAACGGCGAGCACCTCCAGCCGAACCGATTGGTTCGGCTGGAGGTGACGGTCGGTGCAATTGACCAGCGGACAAAAAGAAGGCCCGCCTAAGCGGGCCTTCGAATGTCGGTCGATCTCAGGAACTAGAGAGATCAGGCAGTCTTGCCGTAGGACGCAACCTTAGAGAAATTGTCCTGCGCGGTTTTCGCACCGTCGGCAATCAGCTTGCCGAGATATTCGGTGGTCGACTTCGCACGCGAGACGAGAACTTCACCGCGGGCACGAACCAGATCGGACTGGATCTGGACCGCTTCGTTGAGCGACTTGGCCGACGCCAGCTTGTCGATGCCGGCGAAGAACGCCTCGGCGTCGTGATACATGGCCTGCTGGATATTGCGGCTGATCTTCGCGGCTTCGGAGACCGAACCCGCAACGGCGGTCTCGATCGCAGCGGTCACCTTTTCCGAACCGGCGTGAATGTCGGCCGCACGTTCCTTGGCGGTACCGGCGGTGCGCTTCACGAAGTCACGAGCAGCCTCGGGAACTTCCACGTTCTGGATGTTCTTGAGCGCGTCAGTGACGGGAGCGAAAGCGGCTTTGAAGCTGTCCAGCATCGGGTTGCTAACGGTGTTGGTGTTGGTTTCGGTGGTCATGGGGTTTTCTCCATCCTCAGGTTTGAGCTATGGGCTCACCCCGTCCGGATTGGCCCGGGGCAAGAGTGTTATGCCATGTTCCATGGTGCGACGCAACATCATTGTTGCAGCGCGATATCACAAACCCGTGATAACAGGTGAGCGCGGATTTCAGGCCGTTCCGGACCTAGTTCGGAAAGGCTTCCGATAGGCCATAGGCCTCCATCTGGGCGCGGACCTGCGCGACGTTGTGGCCGAGCACCACAATGTCATGGGTCGCCCCGGTGGCGTCGCGCACGTGGTCGCGCAGCAGCGCCTCCGCTTTGAAGCCGAGGCTTTCGAACAGGGCGATGGCGCCCTGCTGGTCGGTGGTCATCTGGACGACGAGCCGCTCGAGACCGGAGCCAAGCGCCAGCGCAAACGTTTCCTGCGACAGCGCCCGTCCGACGCCCTGCCCGCGAACGTCCATCGACACCACCATCCGGATTCCGCCGACATGGGGCGACCACGAATGCGGATCGGAAACGACGGTCCCGCAACCGACGACTTTGCCTGCCTTGATAGCCAACAGACTTTTGATGGCGCCGCGCTCGATCTCCCGGATCCAGGCCGACAGCACTTTCGGCTGGCTGATATTGCGCGGCAGGAACAGGAGGTCATGGACCGGAAGTTTCTGCGCAAAGGCTAGCACCGCCGCCTCATCGGCCGCCGTCATCAGCCGAAATTCGATGTCGCCCGCCTCTGTACGAACATGACGCGGATAGGAACGTGTTTCGTTGCTCATATCGATCGCTCACCTAGCCAGGAATCGAGTTTCGGCCATAGCCGTTTGACCGCATTGGCGCCGGCGACCAGGCTGACATGGCCGCCTTTCAGAATAATCTCTTGCTTGTCGGCCGAGCCGACCTTGGCAATCAGATGCTTTGCCGCCTCGTAAGGCACGATGTGATCGTGCTCGGCCATCGCATGCAGCATCGGCACCTTGATCTTCGACAGGTCGACCGCGCGTCCGCCCACCGACATGGTGTCGTTGAAGAGCTTGTTGTCCCACATCAGGTCCTTGGTGATCGCGCGAAAGTATTCGCCGGCGAGCGGCAGCGTATCCGCGCCCCATTTGTCCATCATGCGATAGGATTTGACGTACTCGTCGTTCCAGATGTTTTCCCACAACTGCACCTGGCTCATCGCGCGGGCCGCCGGCCGCAGCATGTCGAACGACGTGATGATCATCTCGGGCGGCACGTTACCGATACTGTCGACCAGCCGGTCGACATCGAAATAGCGCCGATCCGAAAAATTCTGGAACAGCTTCATCTCACGGAAGTCGATCGGCGTGGTGAAGCAGACGAGGTTCTTCAGTGGTCCGTCCGAAAATATCGACGCGTACATGATCGACAGCACGCCGCCGAAGCAGTAACCGATGATGTTGACATCGGTTTCCCCGGAATCGCGCTGCACGGCTTTGATACAATCGGGGATGAAGCCAAGAACATAGTCCTCCATCCGCAGCGTCTTCTCTTCAGGCTTCGGCGCAT
>JAFEFK010000483.1 GCA_018240625.1 Pseudomonadota bacterium | reverse complement strand
TTCGACGTTACTCCGGACAGGAGAAAGGCGTGAATGGCGAAGGCAGCGGCGAGAAAAAGAAACAGCGATCCTTCCGGCCGCGCCAGGATCTGCGACGCGGACGACGCATTGTCGGCGGCAGGCGGTGGCGGCGCGGCAATCACCCGCGGCAGCGCAAATGCATTGAGCGGCGCGACGACCAGCGTGAGCACCGCGGCAAAGGTGAGAAACGTGCCGCGCCAGCCAAAATGTTCCAGCAGGAGATGCGTCGCGGGCCATCCGACCGTGGAGGCAAATCCGCCGGCAAAGGTGACGAAGGTGATCTGCCGCCGGGCCGACGCTCCGAAAATCCGGGTCAACGTCGTGAAGGCGGGATCATACAGGGTCGACGACATGGCGGCGCCGATCAGCAGCCAGCACGGCAGGTACGTCGCCTTGCTGTTCGCAAACACGAGGCCGACAAAGCCGAGCGCGCCCGCAAGCGCACCCAGCGCCATCACGATATTGCCGCCGTGGCGGTCGATCAGCCCGCAGGCCGTCGGCGACAGAATGCCGGATACGATCAGCCCGATGGAAAAGCCGGCCATGCAGAACGCCAGCGACCAGCCGTGATCGGCCGCGACGTGCGGCATGGTCAGGACCGGGGGATAGATCAGGATTCCCCAGGCGAGAATTTCCGTCAGCGAGAGCACAACAACCGCGCGGCCCGGGCCAAAAACGAGGTCGCGCAGCTTATGCATCAGACAGCGGCTCTGCCGGCGGAACTCACAACCGGCGGCTCAGCGCTTCGGCGCGCAGCGGACATAGACCATGTTGCCATAGCGGGTCGCCGCATCCGGATCGATGAAGCGCGTGATCAAAACACGCCCGTCGAAGGAGACAATCTCGCGATCCTTCTCGCCGCCAGCCGGTCCTTCCGGTCCGATATAATTCTTGCCGCTCTGGCTGCCCTTGAGCCGCAGTTCCTGAGGGGTAGCCTCGTCGGCCAGATGCATGATCACGCCGCCATGCGTGCCGGCGCCGATCACGTAGGGGTTTCGGCATTGAGCCTTGGCCGCTGCCTCGGTCCGCGCCCGGTCGTTCGCATTTTGATAGGAGGCGAGCCCCCAGCGTCCGACGATTTCATCGGAGCGAATGGACGCAGGAACTTCGGGGGCGACACCCGGCTCGGGGGGCGGCGTGGGCTGCGAGAGCCCGATCGATCCCATCGAACCGCACGCACCGAGAAACACCGCAAGGGACGCCGCAATCCCCAAATTCAGAGCTGCGCGTCCGCTGTTTGATCTAACCATCGATATATTCCCCGACCGTATCCCGACCGCCGCCCGCGCAGCCAAGCTTAAAAATAGCGCCGCAGCAACCTTACCCGGCAATTACGCGGGCGCCACGACATGGTTTCCATTATCCTACACGCGCCTCACCAACGCCTTAAGGGGTTGCTTGACAGGATCGCTGCCAGGCCATATTTCCGGCCCGACAATTAGCACTCCCGGAGCGAGATTGCCAAAAAGATACGATCCGCTCAGGCGGCTTCGAATCCTGCGGCGCGCACGCTCCGGCGATGGCAATGCAACCCCTGAACCCCCGGAGGAACCGTCATGGCTAAAGCCAAATTTCGTCCACTGCATGACCGTGTTGTGGTCAAACGCATCGATGCCGAGGAAAAGACCAAGGGCGGCATCATTATTCCCGATAGCGCCAAGGAAAAGCCGTCGCAGGGCGAAGTCGTGGCTGTCGGTCCGGGCGGACGCGACGAAGCTGGCAAGCTGATCCCCATCGACATCAAGACCGGCGACAAGGTGCTGTTCGGCAAGTGGTCCGGCACCGAGATCAAGCTCGACGGCGAGGAACTCC
>JAFEFK010000482.1 GCA_018240625.1 Pseudomonadota bacterium | reverse complement strand
AAGGTCGGACGTGCCAGACTCTACTTCAGTCCGGCGCCGCGGTCAGGTAACAAACCGGATTTTGTGATGAAACCCGGTTCAGGTTTCCTTGAAGCGATAGCCCACGCCATAAAGGGTTTCGATCATTTCGAAGTCATCGTCGACGACCTTGAACTTCTTGCGCAGCCGCTTGATGTGGCTGTCGATGGTGCGGTCATCGACATAGACCTGATCGTCGTAGGCGGCATCCATCAGCGCGTTGCGGCTTTTCACGACGCCGGGGCGCGTTGCCAACGCCTGCAGGATCAGAAATTCCGTGACCGTCAGCGTCACCGGTTCGTTCTTCCAGGTGCAGGTGTGGCGTTCCGGATCCATGCGCAGCAGGCCGCGATCGAGCGCCTTGGCGTCGGTCTCCTTCGGCGCGGCTGCCGGGTCTTTCGGGGACGCGCGGCGCAGCACCGCCTTGACGCGCTCCACGAGCAGGCGCTGCGAGAACGGCTTGCGGATAAAATCGTCGGCGCCCATCTTGAGACCGAACAGTTCGTCGATCTCTTCGTCCTTCGAGGTCAGAAAAATCACGGGCAAATCAGATTTCTGGCGCAGCCGGCGCAACGTTTCCATGCCGTCCATGCGCGGCATCTTGATGTCGAGGATCGCGAGATCGGGCTGGCTGGTGCGGAAGCCATCGAGGGCGGACGCACCGTCCGTGTAGGTCATGATGCGATAGCCTTCGGCTTCGAGCGCGATCGAGACCGATGTGAGAATGTTGCGGTCATCATCGACCAGGGCGATTGTGGGCATATGCCTGCTTTCCGAAGCGGATGGCGAGATGCGAACGATTCGACAATCTGCCGTTTGGGTGGCCTTAAGAACACAGTCAACGAGCAATGCAAGCTGGGCTGAAGTGTGACCGAGTTCCCGGAAACGCGCGAAGACGCCGACCGTTCCGTGCCTGTTCAATTATCTATCTAGCCTGAAAGTGTGATTTTTTCAAATAAATTCGGGACTTAGCCATGCAGCCCACCGCCGATTTCGACGCCGCTAAACTTGCCAGGTCGCTGCTGCGCCGGAGCCGGCAAGGTGCGCTGGCGACCCTGATGACCGGCAGCGGGGCCCCTTATTGCTCGCTCGTCAACGTCGCAAGCCATTGGGATGGCTCACCAATTATGCTGATTTCGCGGTTGGCCCTGCATACCAAAAATGTGATCGGCGATCCCAGGGTGTCACTCATGCTGGACGAACGCGCCGACGGCGACCCCCTCGAAGGCGCGCGGATCATGGTCGCAGGAACGGCCGACAAGGCTTGCGGCGAACTCGAGGCAACGCTGCGACGGCGCTATCTGAACTGCCATCCGTCGGCAGAACTCTTTGTAGATTTTGAAGATTTTTCGTTCTTCCGGATTCGGCCGAGCGCTGTGCATTTGGTGGCAGGGTTCGGGCGGATCGTGGACCTCGCTGCGGAACAGATTCTGACGGATCTCGACGGCGCGGACGCATTGCTCGGTGCCGAGCAGAGCGCGGTCGATCACATGAATGCCGATCATCGCGACGCCCTGAATCTTTATGCGACGCGATTGCTGGGCGCGGAGGCCGCGGATTGGCGCTGCACGGGCTGCGATCCTGATGGCTTAGACTTAAGTGCGGACAAGCGGCGCGCGCTGAGGCTCGATTTTCCGCGGCGGATTGTCGCTCCGGCGGAGCTTCGCCGTGTTTTGAAGGACTTGGCCGATAGCGCCCGCAATGCCGCACCGAATTGATCGGCCTCCAATCGCCTTGACCAGCTCAATTTATCCGGGATCGGCTTGGCAAGTTCCGCGTTCACCAGTATTAGGTCGCCGGACCGGGGCCGGATGGCCTATAGTGGTGGTCCACCGCGACACAGTGCGTTGGCGGCAATCGCGCTGGAGAACCGCGGGTTCGAGGAGGAATTTTCCGTGCAAGAGACGGGCGTTCGCAACGGTGCCTTCGGCGCCGACAAGTTCGGCTTAAAAAATCTCAAGAGCGTGTACTGGAATTTCGGCGCGCCACAACTCTATGAGCATGCGCTTCGCAACGGCGAAGCGATGGTGAACGCGGACGGCGCGCTGTGCGCGGAAACCGGCGAATTCACCGGCCGCAGCCCGAAGGACAAGTTCACGGTTCGCGATGCGCTGACCGACAAGAGCATGTGGTGGGCGGGCAACCAGTCGATCACCTCAGACCAGTTCGCCACGCTGTACGCCGACTTCCTCAAGCACGCCGAAGGCATGACGCTGTTCGCGCAGGATCTTTATGGCGGCGCCGATCCGGCCTTCCATATCAAGACGCGCGTGTTCACCGAACTCGCCTGGCACTCGCTGTTCATCCGCACCTTGCTGCGCCGTCCGGAAACAGCGGAGCTCGCGAGCTTCGTGCCTGAACTGACGATCATCGACCTGCCGAGCTTCCGCGCCGATCCCAAACGTCATGGCGTGCGTTCGGAAAACGTCGTGGCCATCGATTTCGCCCGCAAGATCGTCCTGATCGGCGGGTCTTATTATGCCGGCGAGATGAAGAAGAGCGTCTTCACCACGCTGAACTACTATCTGCCCGAGAAGGGCGTGCTGCCGATGCATTGTTCGGCCAATGTCGGCCCGAACGGCGACAGCGCGATCTTCTTCGGCCTGTCGGGCACGGGCAAGACCACGCTCTCCGCCGACCCCAAGCGGACGCTGATCGGCGACGACGAGCACGGCTGGGGCAAGGACGGCATCTTCAATTTCGAAGGCGGCTGCTACGCCAAGTGCATCAAGCTGTCCAGGGAAGCCGAGCCAGAGATTTATGCCGCGTCGAAACGCTTCGGCGCCGTGCTCGAAAACGTCGTGCATGACGACTCGACGCGCGTGCCTGATTTCGACGACGGCTCGAAAACGGAAAATACCCGCTCGGCCTATCCGCTCGAATTCATTCCGAATGCGTCGCTGACCGGCCGCGCCGGGCAGCCGAAGAATCTGGTGATGCTCGCCGCCGACGCGTTTGGCGTGCTGCCGCCGATCGCCAAGCTGACGCCGGCGCAGGCGATGTATCACTTCCTGTCGGGCTACACCGCGAAGGTGGCCGGCACCGAGCGCGGCCTCGGCAACGAGCCGCAGCCTGAATTCTCCACCTGCTTCGGCTCGCCGTTTCTGCCGCGCGATCCGACCGTCTATGGCAACATGCTTCGCGACCTGATCGCCAAGCACAATGTCGACTGCTGGCTGGTCAACACCGGCTGGACTGGCGGCAAGTACGGCACTGGCAGCCGCATGCCCATCAAGGTGACGCGTGCGCTGCTCAGCGCCGCGCTCGACGGCAGCTTGCGCAATGTCGAATTCCGCACCGACAAGTATTTCGGTTTTGCGGTGCCGACCGCGCTGCCGGGCGTGCCGAGCGAGATCCTCGATCCGGTCAATACCTGGAAGGACAAGGCCGAGTTCGACAAGACGGCGCGTGCGCTGGTCGGCATGTTCCAGAAGAACTTTGCCAAGTTCGAAAAGGACGTCGATGCCGAGGTCAAGGCCGCGGCGCCCGACGTGAAAATGGCGGCGGAATAATTTCTCGTTCAATCCGGAAGACAAAAGGGCGGCTCACCGGGCTGCCCTTTTTGCTGTCCGCGCGACTGATTGTGGCGCGGCGTGCGCCGGTATCGCGTCGAGCAGCCATGCCTTGAACGCGAGCAGCGCCGGCGAGAGGCGCTTCGAGTGCAGCCATGTCAGCCAGTAGTCGCCGAGCGCGATCTCGGTCTTGAACAGGCGCACGATCCGGCGCTGCTGCTCCTCATGGCTGAACAGCATCGCGGGCAATAGCGCCACGCCCGCGCCGCGCGCGGCGACCTCGGCCATGATGATCGAGGAGTCGAACATCGGCCCGGTGAGTCGCGGCGTGGCGATGCCGGCGGCTGTGAACCAGCGCGGCCATTCGTCCGGCCGGTACGATCGCAGCAGAACTTCGCGTTTCAGGTCTGACGGTTTGCGAAGTCTGCGCGCGATATTTGGCGCGCAGAATGCGCTCAAGGGCGCTGCGAACAGGCGCGTCGCTTCGGTGCCATGCCACAACCCGTCGCCGAACCGGATGGCGAAGTCGAGACCCTCGCCGGCGATGTCGACGCGGTTGTTGTTGGTCATCAGGCGGAGATCGATATGCGGATGCGCGGCCTCGAAGGCCTTCAGGCGCGGCAGCAGCCATCCGGTCGCGAACGTTCCGACCACGCCCACCGTAATGACCTCGCGGAAGTAGCCGTCCTCGAAGCGCTCGATCGTGGCGCGAATCCGATCGAACGACTCGGCGATCGCCGGCAACAGCGCCTGTCCTTCGTCGGTCAGCGCGAGGCCGCGCGGCAACCGCCGGAACAATTGCACGCCGAGCGTTTCCTCCAGCGACTTCACCTGATGGCTGACCGCGGCCTGCGTGACGCGCAGTTCCAGGCCGGCGCGCGTGAAGCTGAGCTGCCGGGCCGAAGCCTCGAATGCACGCAGTGCGTTAAGCGGCAGGTGAGACGACTTCATGGCATGACCCAAATTTTTCTAATGTCTCACCCCACGAATGATCGTTTGTCAATCGCAGCCGTCCTGAACAAGTTGCGCCCAACATCGAAAGGACGATTCGAATGATCAGCAGACGACAGTTGTTAGGCGCGGCAGGCGCGGGTCTTGCCGGTTTCGGCATGATTGGCCGCGCAGGCTTTGTCCGGGCCGCTCCAATCCCGCAGGACAAATTTGTCGCGGAACTTGAACGGCTGGAGCGCGGCAGTGGCGGACGGCTGGGTGTTGCGCTGCTCGATACCGCAACCGGCACGCGTGCGGGCCATCGGATGGACGAGCGGTTCCCGATGTGCAGCACCTTCAAGGTACTGGCGGCGAGCGCGATTCTTCATAATGTCGATGCCGGCAAGGAAAGTCTCGATCGGCGGGTTTATTTCACCGAAGCCGATCTCGTGACGTATTCGCCGGAGACGACGAAGCACGTCGGCCCGGTCGGCATGACCGTGGCTGAACTGTGCAAGGCGGCCATCACGCTGAGCGACAATACGGCAGGCAATCTGATTCTCGCGAGCATCGGCGGGCCGCAGGGCCTGACCAAATTTGCGCGCTCGCTGGATGATGACATGACGCGGCTCGATCGCATCGAGACCGCGCTGAACGAGGCGCTGCCCGGCGATCCGCGCGACACCACCACGCCGAACGCGATGGCCTCCAACCTGCGTGCGCTGGTGCTGGGCGAAACGCTGTCGGCCAAATCGCGCGGGCAACTGACGGCGTGGCTTGCCGCCAATACAACCGGCGGCAAACGTTTGCGCGCCGGATTGCCCGCAGGCTGGCGGGTCGGCGACAAGACGGGCACGGGCGACCGGGGAACAGCGAACGACGTGGCGGTGATCTGGCCCACGGCGCATGCCCCTGTGATCGTGACGGTCTATCTGACCGGCGCGACGACATCCGCCGACGCGCAAAGTGCAACAATTGCCGATGTCGCACGAGTTGTGGTGAAGCGGCTGGGCGGTTAGACCAATTAAGGTTGAAACGAGATGAGGCAGTTCGCGCTCCCTCCCCCTGAAAGGGGGAGGGTT
>JAFEFK010000481.1 GCA_018240625.1 Pseudomonadota bacterium | reverse complement strand
TCCATATAGCAAAGCCCGGCGGGCTTCGCTATTGGCACGATCCGCGGTCCGTCGCAGCGGCCGGAATAGTTAATTGCTGCGATAGGTCCGGCCGCCGTCGCCCAGCCGGAAGTCGGCCAGCACCGTCTCACCGGCGATCGCGGTCTGGCCTTCGGACACCAGCGCCTTGGTGCCCTCCGGCAAAAATACGTCGAGCCGCGAACCGAAGCGGATCAGCCCGAAGCGCTCGCCGGCCCCGATTGTCTGCCCTTCACGCACGAACGAAACGATCCGCCGTGCCACCAGGCCCGCGATCTGGATCACCCCGATGCGGCCGTTCGGCGTCGAGATGACCAGCGAATTACGCTCGTTGTCCTCACTCGCCTTGTCGAGTTCTGCGTTGATGAACTTGCCGGGCCGATAGGCGATCCGGTCGATCCGGCCGGCGACGGGACTGCGATTCACATGGCAGTTGAACACGCTCATGAAAATCGAAATGCGCAGCAGCGGCTGGTCGCCAAGCCCCAGTTCAGCGGGCGGCAAGGCCTGCGTGATCATCGACACGCGGCCATCCGCCGGCGCGACGACAATGCCTTCGCGAACCGGCGTCACGCGCACCGGATCGCGGAAGAACAGCGCGCACCACACCGTCAATAGCGTTCCGATCCAGCCGAGCGGTGTCCAGATCCAGAACAGAATGAGGCTGACGAGCGCGAAGCCGCCGATGAACGGATAACCTTCCGGGTGGATCGGCGGGATTTGCGCACGGATGGAATGGGTGATGGACATGGAAGCCTTGGTGACCTGCGAATGAACTTGGAGATTAGATTAGGACGTGTGGCTTTTATAGGCTTGCGGAATGAGATTGTGCGTCCCGATTTTCGAGCGCCTGTTGTTCCCCTCTCCCCTTGTGGGAGAGGGTGGCGCGCCGCGAAGCGGGGTGCCGGGAGAGGGGTAAGCCGGATCAGCCATAGCTTCAAGAATGCGGCTAAGCACAGCATCCGTATTATTCAGAACCTCATTATTCCAGAACCGCATCACACGAAACCCCTCATTGGTGAGCCAGCGGTCGCGTGTAAGATCGGATGCTTGGCCGTCATGCTGACCACCATCCACTTCAATCACCAAACTGCGCTCGAAACATACAAAATCAACGACGTGCCGCCCGATTACGGCTTGACGCTTGAATTTGATGTTAGCCAACCGATGAGCCCTCAACCGATACCACAGCCGCCGTTCGGCATCGGTCATCGACTTGCGAAGAGATTTAGCGCGGCTGGTCGTCATGCCCCCTCTCCCGGCTCAGCTTCGCTGAGCCACCCTCTCCCACCCTGCGCAGCAATTGCTGCGCTGGGGGAGAGGGGATCGAAATCTGTCTATTTTGGCTCCGCCTACTCCGCCGCGGCGGGCGTCATCAAACCGTCGTCGACAGCAGGAGGAATGCGATTCGGCGCCTCGTTCTCATCCGCGATCAGCGCCAGTTTCTCCCGCGCCTCCTGCGCCTCACGTTGCCTGTTCCACATGCCCGCGTAAAGACCGTTCGCGGCCAAAAGCTGGACATGAGTTCCTCGTTCCGCGATCCGGCCCTGATTGAGCACGATGATTTCATCCGCTCCCACGATGGTCGATAACCGATGCGCGATCACCAGCGAGGTGCGGTTGCGCGATACGCGTTCGAGCGCCTCCTGAATTTCGTGCTCCGTGTGGCTGTCGAGCGCCGACGTCGCCTCGTCGAGCACGAGGATCGGGGGCGCCTTCAGCACCGTGCGAGCAATCGCCACGCGCTGCTTCTCGCCGCCGGACAGTTTCAAGCCCCGCTCGCCGACTTCTGTCTCATAGCCCTTCGGCGATAGTTTGATGAAACCGTCGATCTGCGCGGTCTGAGCGGCGGTCTCGACTTCTTCATCGGTCGCATCCCACCGGCCATAGCGGATGTTGTAGCGGATGGTATCGTTGAACAGCACGGTGTCCTGCGGCACCATCCCGATCGACGCGCGCAGCGAAGCCTGCGTAACGTTACGAATATCCTGCCCGTCGATCAGGATGCGGCCGCCCGATACGTCGTAAAGCCTGAACAACAGGCGCGAAATCGTCGATTTTCCCGCGCCGGAAGGTCCGACGATCGCCACCGTCTTTCCGGCCGGCACCTCGAAGCTCAAGCCCTTCAGGATCGGACGATCCGGATCGTAGGAAAACCGGACGTCGTCGAACCGTACTGAACCGCGCTCAACTCGCAACGGCTTCGCATCGGCGTGATCCTTTACTTCAGGATTGCGCATCAACACGCCGAACATCTTCTCGATATCGATAATCGCCTGCTTGATCTCACGATAGACCATGCCCATCAGATTGAGAGGCTGGTAGAGCTGGATCATCATGGCATTGACCATGACGAAATCGCCCACCGTATGGGTGCCGTTGCGCACGCCGACGGCGCACATCAGCATGATGGCGGTCAGTCCCGCAGTGTAAATGACCGCCTGCCCGGCGTTCAGCACCGCCAGCGACGTATAGGTCTGCACGCTCGCCGTCTCGAAGCGCTCCATCGACCTGTCGTAGCGCTTGGCTTCGCGGAGCTCCGCGCTGAAATACTTCACGGTCTCGTAGTTCAAAAGCGAATCGATCGCCTTGGCGTTGGCGTCGGAATCGGACTCGTTCATCCTGCGGCGGATTTCGATGCGCCACTTCGTCGCCACGTAGGTAAAGAGCATATAGACTGCAACGGTCGCGAGCGTCACCAGCACGTAGCGCCAGTCGAACTGCCACAGCAGCACGCCGGTGAGCAGTCCAACTTCGACCGCCGTGGGCACGAGCTGCAGAATGACAAGCCGGACCATCTCCTCGATGCCGGTACGTCCCCGCTCAAGCACGCGGGTCAGGCCACCCGTCTTGCGTTCGAGATGAAACCGCAGCGACAGCTCATGCATGTGGACAAATGTCCGATAGGCCAGCTTGCGGACCGCATGCATTGCGACCTTGGCAAAGATGCCGTCCCGCCATTGCGTGAGCAGCGCCATCAGCACACGAATGGAGCCATAGGCCGCCGTCATCGCCAGCGGCGACACGATGAGCCACATCGCCCAGTTGCCGGGCTGCACCGGCGCGCTTCCCACGCCGTTCAGCGCATCGATCGCCCATTTGAACGTGAACGGAACCGTCAGCGTCGCGACCTTCGCCGCAAGCAACAGCACCATCGACCAGACCACGCGCATCTTCAGGTCGGCACGATCGCCGGGCCACATGTACGGCCACAGATGTACGAGCGCCCTGCCAAGGGTCGCTCGCCGGGCCGGATCGTCGGATGGCTCTGCTGGCGCATTGGCCGCGTGCGGGCTCATGCTAACCCTCGATCGCGCCCGGAGCGAAAAATGGCGTTTGCCGCCGCGAATATTGTCTGATCAAGGTCATGTATCGGCTGTCATATAGAGTGTTTGGATGCTGCGTGCACCCTTGCCGGGCGATTCTTTTTCCTGTCAGGGCCAGCTCTGACAGGAAATTGACCCCGCGGCAGCATGCATCCGAGGCTTGACGCTGCGATTTTGCAGTGCCACATCGATTCCCATGAATACGATCAAAACGGTCTGCGTCTATTGCGGCTCCGGACCCGGTACCAATCCCAGCTTCGTCCAGGCAGCCACCGCACTCGGAAAATCCCTGGCGGAAAACGGTGTCAGACTGGTCTATGGCGGCGGTTCGGTCGGCCTGATGGGCGCCGTCGCCACTTCGGCGCTTGACCATGGCGGCGCCGTGACCGGCATCATTCCTGATTTTCTCACCGCGCGCGAGAACGCGCTGTCGCGCGTCCAGGAAATGATCGTCACCCACGATATGCACGAGCGCAAGCGCCTGATGTTCGAGCGCTCGGATGCCTTCATCGCGCTTCCCGGCGGCATCGGTACGCTGGAGGAACTGGTCGAGCAACTCACCTGGCAACAGCTTGGACGCCACAGCAAGCCGATCCTGCTCGCAAACATCGACGGGTTCTGGGAGCCTCTGCTGACGCTGCTGACGCACATGCGGGCAACCGCGTTCATCCGGCCGACGCTCGCAGTGGATATCCTTCAGGCCGATCATGTCGAGGATATCCTGCCGAAACTGAACGCTGCCGCGGCCAAAACGCCGCCGGACTCCAAGCAACTCGCACCGGATGTCGCGCGGCGGCTGTAACGATCGATCCGAGATCAGTTCGCGGGTCGCGCATCTTCGTTGGGAAACGTCACCGCCTCGATGCGGTTGCCGTCGAAATCGACGATAAACGCAGCGTAGTATCGGACGCGATCATGAGGCCGAAGCGAAGGCGCGCTTTCCGAGCGCGCACCTGCGGCCATCGCAGCTTCATGAAACGCATCGACCGCATCCGCTGATTTCGCGCGTAAGCAGATGTGGGCGCCATTGTCCGGCGACAATGACGGCATGCCCTGCCGCAGGTCGATCCACACCTCCGGATAGGATTTTCCAAACCCGACCATCGCCGGCCGCGTCACCAGCTTCGACATGCCGAGCGGCGCAAAAATACGTTCATAAAACGGCACCGAACGCCTGAGATCGCTGACGGCAAGAGACACATGATCGATCATGGCCGTCTCCTCAGCTCGGCGCGCCGGACTTCACCAGCTTGTAGAATACCGAATCCATCAACGCCTGGAACGACGCATCGATGATATTGGGCGACACGCCGATCGTGGTCCAGCGCTCGCCCTGCTCGTCCTCGCTTTCGATCAGCACGCGCGTCACCGCCTCGGTGCCGCCGTTGAGGATACGCACGCGATAGTCGATCAGCTTAAGCCCCTCGATATACTTCTGGTATTTGCCGAGATCCTTGCGCAAGGCGACATCGAGCGCATTGACGGGGCCGTTGCCCTCGGCAGCCGAGATCAGGGTCTCGCCATCGACCTTCACCTTGACGACCGCCATGGCGACGGTGACGCGCTGGCCGTTCGAATTATAGCGCTGCTCGACATTGACGTCGAACTGTTCGACATTGAAATACTCCGGCACGCGGCCCAGCGTGCGCCGCGCCAGCAGGTCGAATGACGCGTTTGCGGACTCGTAAGCGTAGCCAGCGGCTTCGCGCTCTTTCATCTCCTCGACCAGACGTCCGAGTTTCGGATCGTTCTTGTCGACCGCGATATTCGCTCGCTCCAGTTCGGCGAGCACGTTCGATCGTCCGGCCTGATCGGAGACCAGCACCTTGCGGCGGTTGCCGACCGACTGAGGCGCGACGTGCTCGTAGGTCGAGGGATCCTTCAGGATCGCGGACGCATGAATGCCCGTCTTGGTGACGAAAGCGCTTTCTCCGACATAGGGAGCATGCCGGTTCGGTGCGCGATTGAGCATGTTGTCGAGCGAACGCGATGCATGCATCAAGGTCGCGAGCTTGTCCTCGGACACGCCGATCTCGAAAGCGTCAGCAAATTCCTGCTTCAGCTTCAGCGTCGGAATCAGCGAACACAGGTTGGCGTTGCCGCAGCGTTCACCGAGGCCGTTTAGAGTACCTTGAATTTGCCGCACGCCGGCGCGCACCGCCGCCAAGGAGTTCGCAACCGCCTGCTCGGTGTCGTTATGGGCGTGGATGCCGAGGCGGGACTTGTCGACCGGCAGGGCGTTGACGATCGTCTCGACCTCGGACGGCATGGTGCCGCCATTGGTGTCGCACAGCACCACCCAGCGCGCCCCGGCGGCGAGCGCCGTCTGAACGAAGCTCAGCGTGTAGGCCGGGTTGGCCTTGTAGCCGTCGAAGAAATGCTCGCAATCGACCAGCGTTTCCTTGCCGGCGGCGACGGCGGCCTGCACGGTCTCGCGCAGGTTCCGGAGGTTTTCCTCGGGCGTGGTGCCGCCCAGCGTCAGCTTCACCTGATATTCGGACGATTTGCCGACGAAGCAGACGGCGGACGCGGCGGAGTGGATGGTCGCCTGCACGCCGGGGTCGTTGCCGACCGAGCGGCCGGACCGCTTGGTCATGCCGAAGGCGGTGAAGGTGGCGCGGCGGGTGCGCGGCTCGGCGAAGAATGCGTCGTCGACGACGTTGGCGCCGGGATAGCCGCCCTCGATGTAGTCGACCCCGATCTCCTCGAGCAGGCCGGCGATGCGGATCTTGTCCTCGAGCGAGAACTCGATGCCGGCGGTCTGCGCGCCGTCCCTGAGGTTGGTGTC
>JAFEFK010000480.1 GCA_018240625.1 Pseudomonadota bacterium | reverse complement strand
GCCCCATGGAGTCCAGCATGTCCTCCGCAAGGCCGCATCGTTCAAGTATTGCACACATGAAGGTAAAGAACGGAATCGCCAGCAGCAGATCGTTGGAAAGCACGCTGCCAAAGATGCGTCCCGGGATAGCCTGAAGGAAATTCAGGTCGAAGAAACCAAGGTGAATGGCGAGAAAGCCGAACGAAAGCCCAACGGCGGCCAGCGTGAAGGCGACCGGAAAGCCGATCAGCATCGCCAGCACCAGGCCGCCGAACATCAGCGGCGGCATCGTCTGAAGCGTAATCATTGAGTCGGCCTCTCGTACTTCGCATCAATCGTCGTGTAGCCCTGAAGCGCGGCGATGCGCTTGATGACTTCCGAAACGCCTTGAAGCGCGAGCATGACGAACCCGGCAGGGATGACAAACTTGATCGGCCAGCGGACCAGGCCGCCGGCGTTTCCTGACATTTCGCTGACCGCGTACGACTGCACGAAGAACGGCCAGGAGAGATAGCTGAGGAGCAGGCAGGCCGGGATCAGGAAGAACAGCGTGCCGATCAGGTCGAGCCAGATCTGGCCGCGCTCCGACAGAAACAGATAGAAGATCTCGACACGGACGTGTTCGTTGCGCTTGAAGGTGTAGGATGCGCCGAACATCACGAGGATGGCGAACATATACCATTGCAACTCGAGCCAGCTATTCGAGCTATAATCGAACGCGTAGCGGATCATCGCGTTACCAGCGCTCACCAGAACGGCGAGCAGCACGAGAACGTTGCAGATGTATCCGACCCTTTCGTTGAGCCGATCAATGGCCGTACTCAAGGCCAGTAATGGACGCATCAAACTCCCCCTCACGGCGGTCGATAACTTGTGAAGTTCTGCGCTTAACCTGCGTAGCGTTCAAAAGCCGCCGTTTGTCCCCAATGGTGCCACTGCTGTCTTGATCGCGCGTCTTTTAGGGCCGCGGTGGCTTTTTTCAAGCCGGGCTAGCATGAAGCTGCCGCACCATTCCAGCGCTATATGCTGCCGTCAATCGGAAGTTTGTTGATAGTGGAGGGAATATCGGTGGCGGTCTGGGCGCTGCGGAAATATGCCGCTTATCCGCCCGTCACGCTCATGTGCCGGCTGACGCTCGGGCGATTGTGGCGGCGGTCGATAATGAAATCGTGCCCTTTCGGCTTCAGGCCAATGGCCCGGTCGATCGCTGCGCACAGCAAATCATCGTTGGCGGAAGCGCGAAGCGGCCTGCGCAAATCCGAGGCGTCTTCGTGACCTAGACAGGTATGCAGGGTGCCCGTGCAGGTAATGCGGACCCGATTGCAGGATTCGCAGAAATTATGAGTCATCGGCGTGATGAAGCCCAGCTTGCCGCCGGTCTCGCGGACACGAACATAGCGGGCAGGGCCGCCGGTATCATCATCGAGATCGGTCAGGGTGTACTGGCTGGCTAGTCGTGCGCGCAGCAGCGATAGCGGCAGGTACTGATCAGCGCGACCCTGGCCAATATCGCCCATCGGCATGACTTCGATAAGCGTCAGAGCCATGCCTCTTCCGTGCGCCCATTCCATCAGCGCGGGAATTTCATCCTCGTTCAGATTTTTGAGCGCGACCGCATTGATCTTGACGGCGAGGCCGGCAGCTTGCGCGGCATCGATGCCGGCCATGACCTTCGAGAGATCGCCCCACCGGGTGATGTCACGGAATTTTGCAGGATCGAGCGTATCGAGCGACACGTTGATCCGCCGCATGCCACAATCCCTGAGTTCGCTCGCAAAGCGGGCCAACTGCGATCCATTTGTCGTAAGCGTCAGTTCATTCAGTGCGCCAGTCTCAAGGTGGCGAGACAGCGAGCGGACCAGCGACATCACGTTGCGGCGAACCAGCGGTTCTCCGCCCGTCAATCGCAGCTTGCGCACGCCCTTGGCGATGAACGCCGAGCACAGGCGATCGAGCTCCTCGAGCGAAAGCAGATCGGCCTTCGGCAGAAACGTCATGTCCTCCGACATGCAATAGAAACAGCGAAGATCGCAGCGATCCGTAACCGATACGCGCAAATAACTGATGGTCCGACCGAACGGATCGACCATGCTTTGGGAGTCCGAGGCCGGGTTGAGGACGGAAAGGCCGGTCATTCACTTTGCCTTGTCGCAACGGCAGGCACGAGCAGCGCCTGTCCCTACAATGTAGGCAGCTTATTGCTCTGGCACAATGCGCGGGGCTCCCGCGTCGCGCCGGTCATCAGCGAGTTGGAGCCGCGGCTGGCGCAGCAGCCGGTTGCTGCGGAAACGGTGACGCTGCCGCGGCCGGAGCAGCCGCGGCTGGAGCTGCTGCGGCCGGAGCGGCGGCAGGCCGACTGGCGGCCGCCCTGGGTTTCCTCGGCTTTCGTATCCGTTTACGGATCGGCTTCGGTGGGGCCATCGGCTTAAGCTCTCCGACCACCGGATTGGGGTCGACCGTCACCGTGCCCTGGGTAAATATGCTGCCACCCTCGAAGGTCACATGAACTGGCACCGTCAGCGGCTCATATTTGGGCAAAGCATACGAAACGGTGAAACTTTCGGTCGTGCTGACGTTCACCGTGCAGGGCGTTTTGCAGGATTGGCCAGTCGATGTACGTGCGTCCGCGCCTTGAGGCGTGGAATCAAGCTGTACCGCGGCCGTCGGGGGCGCGGGTTTCAGGCTATCCATTGAAGCACAACCGGCAAGGCTGAGACCTGCCGCAACAACTACGAGAATACGCATGTCCCATCCGTCACTTGCTTGCGGCGAACCGCCGCAGCCCCCGTG
>JAFEFK010000047.1 GCA_018240625.1 Pseudomonadota bacterium | reverse complement strand
GTCTCATGCATCCACGTTCTGGGGCTGGATCATTCCGTGACGAGGTCGGCGGCTTTCTTCGCCGCTTTCGCGGTGCTTTTAACCGCTTTGTTGGCAGCAATTTCCGCGGAGGCGCGGCGTTCGCATCTATCCTTGATTTCGTCCAGCTCTTCGTCGGTCAGATGTTCGATCCCGACAAAGGCGTTATGTACGGTGCTGACGCGGATCAGTTCGTCCAGCTTGACCTGGATCGCAGAGCTGTCGCGGTTCTGCGAATTCTGGATCAGGAACACCATCAGGAACGTCACGATCGTGGTGCCGGTATTGATCACAAGCTGCCAGGTGTCGGAATAGCCGAACAGCGGACCGGTCACCGCCCAGATCAGGACAACGGCGACGGCGATGATGAAGGTGGATGCGCGTCCGGCCGCGCGCGACGTGGTATTGGCGACCTCGCCGAACAGTTTTGCGAAGTTGCCGGGCGTGGACTGCCCGTTGCCACGGCTGTTGTCGTCCGATGCGTTCGCCATTGTTCCCATGCCCTCAGACCGGCGCCGCGGGATCAGTCCGCTATCGCCTCGCTTTCCGGACAGAATGACGCACGGAGGGAACTTTTGTTCCATTGTTGAAAAGAGACTTCGGCATTTATCCGGACACGCCGTCGGGCCGCGACGGAATGCGCGGCCATCGCAGCCGGCGGCCAGTCTAGAACCGGGTCACGATATCCGATAGCGCGGGGCGGGGGCGGTCCTCGTTCGGCTTGGTCGGCGTGCCGATGTGGACGAAGCCGGCGAGTTTTTCATCCGGCTTCAGGCCGAGCCCGTCGAGCACGTCGCGGTCGAAGGCAAACCAGCCGGTCAGCCAGTTCGCACCGTAACCGAGCGCAGTCGCGGCGTTGACGATATTCATGGCGCTGGCGCCGGCGGACAGTTCCTGCTCCCACGGCGGCACCTTTGGATGCGGCTTTGTGAAGCTCACCACTGCGATCACCAGCGGCGCATCCATCAGCCGCCGCTTCTCGGCCTCGACGTCGGCCTGCGGCGCAGACGGATTCTTCTTCGCAAAAATGCGGGCGATGATGTCACCGGCGCGGGCGCGCCCGTCGCCCTCGAACACGATGAATCGCCATGGCGCGAGCTTGCCATGATCGGGCACGCGCGCGCCGATCGTGAGAATGGTCTCGATCTCGGCAGGCGAGGGGCCGGGCCCGCTCATCTCGCGCGGCTTGACCGAGCGGCGGGTTTTGAGGAATTCAATGGTGTCGGGCACGATGTCGTCTTTCAAGGACAGGGAGCAAGAATTTGTCTCGCTGACGTAGCGGCAGAACTCCGTGTTTCAACCCTGATTTAGAGCAATTGTGAAAGCGGTCATTTGTGTTTTTTTGGCGCCGCGACCGAAACAGCGGGTGACGTCGGCGAAGGCATGCAATTGATGCTGCCGATGGTGTTCGGTCCGTGCTCCACGAAGCCGGAGCGGGTGGTCGGCGTGTGGGAAGCCGAGATCGGCAGATACAGGTAGCAGATCGTCCCATCGACGGGATCGCGCAACCGCTGGATCACCGTGTCCTGCAGCGGACCGGAGAATTGCCGCTCGATCACCATGCGGGGCAGTTGCTGCCATTGCGGCGAATGCTGGAACGGGCCCGGAGTGCCCGTGCTTGGTGGAGCGCCTGTGACGGGAGGAGTTCCCGTGACGGGAGGAGTGCCTGTCACAGGAGGATTGGCCGGTGCTGGTGGAGCGGCAGCAGGCGGCGGCTGTTGCGCATTGGCGGCTGCTCCGACCAGCAACGCGCCGGCGACAGCGAGCGAAAAACGCAACATCGTTTGGAAAATAGAGCGCGACACCATGGCCTAGTGGTCCAATTCTAACATTCGCGTCCCTTTGCGTTCGGTCCGTTTGCGAATGTTAGAATTAAAGGACCACTAGCAAATTCAAAATTCTAGTGGAATTTTGGATTTGACGTTCGCTTCTCGGACGGGCGGCAACGTGGGGTGCGAATGTCAAATCCACTCCACCAGCTAGCTCTACGCCAAAGCCGCATGTTCTGCAAATCCATGAACTCAGTTCAGTGTCAGCGAGCCTCCAACCACGCCACCCAAGCTTCCCTGATCGGGTGAACCGGACACCGTTGCGTTGAATCGAAGCCGGTCCGTCGCGGCATATCCAACCCCGAAGGCCAATCCCGACGCACCCTTGAAGTTGCCATAGGCGCCGGCAAGGGAGAATTTGCCGGGCCGGTCGTCGAACCGTAGGCCGCCTGCGGCGAGCGCGAGCGCGATGCCGCCGCGGGCTTCCCAGCGATTATCGTTGATCTGCGTCTGCAAGCCTCCGATCTGCGATTGCAAGCCGGCCCCGAAGCCCTGGAGCTGGCCTACATTGACCGCGTCGGTCTGGCTGATGCCGGCTGCGACATTGGTGATGCGCCGCTCGTTGCCAGCCGCGCCGACCGACACCGTGTTCGCCGCCGACGTGGTCGAGCCCGAGCCGATCGCAACCGCGTTGGCGTGCGTGGCCGTCGCGCCAGGACCGATTGCAGTCGAATTGGTAGCGGTCGCCACCGCGCCGTCGCCGAACGCGGCGCCGCCGTTTGCCGCGGAAGCCCCAACGCCGACCGCAACGGAGCCGGTCGCAGTCGCGCCGGTGCCGATGGCGATGGCGTTCGTGCCTGTCGATGCCGAGTTCATGCCGATCGCGATTGCGCCGGCCTGCGTGGCCTGCGCGCCGGTGCCGGCCGCAATCGCGTTGTCGCCGCTGGAGCTCGCACTCGAGCCCATCGCCATCGAGTTGGTGCCGGTCGCCGATGCGGCGGGACCTGTGCTGTTGCTCTGATAATATTTGGTGCCTGAATTATTGATCGTGTTGATGCTCGCCGTGTTGGTTGCGATGTTGGCGGTGTTCGTTGCGATATTGGCAGTGTTGGTCGCAATGTTGGTGGTGTTGGTTGCGATGTTGGTGGTGTTGGTGGCGATATCGGCGGTGTTGGTCGCAATGTTGGTGGTGTTGGTGGCGATATTGGCGGTGTTGGTCGCGATATTGGTGGTGTTCATGCCGACCTGGGTCGCCAGCGCCGCGCCGTTGGCATTCTGCATGGTGAGGACGTTGTTGACGGCGGTAAAGGCGCCGCCGACCGAGTTGAAGTTTGTGCCCTGGATATTGTAGGTCGGCGCTGTGAGCTGCCCGTTGGCATCGAGACCCGCGCCGCCGCCGAACGCATTCGCAACGCGCTGGTTGGCGGTGAAGAGCTGTCCGCCGTTGACGCCGTCGGTCGAGTTGTTGGCAATTGTGCCCGGCGCGAGATTGACCAGCTTGCGTTGCCCGCCGGCAGCCGTGGTACCGATCGAGACGGTGTTGGCGACGTTGGCTACCGATCCCGCGCCGAGTGCGACGGAGCCATTGGCGGTCACCGACGATCCCTGACCGAGCGCGGTGCCGCTGGCGACGTTGGCGGATGCGCCTTGGCCGAGCGCGGTGGCGTTGGTCTGGCCGGACCCGCTTGCGCCGGCTTCCGCGCCTTGGCCGACCGCGGTCGTGCCCGCGTTGGTGAAGCCGTTGCCGAACGTGCCGCCGGCATGCGCCTCGTGACCCAGCGCGGTCGAGTTATCGCCGAACGCCTGCGCGTTGATGCCGAGGGCCACCGCCTGGTTGCCGCCGGCGACGCCTGCGATGCCTGTCGAGAAGTTGCCGAACGCGCCTGCGAACGTGCCCACCGCGAGGCCGGTGTCGCCGGATGCCGTGGCGCCGAAACCGATCGCGAGCGCGTTGGTGCCGGCCGCCGTCGGACCCGACAGCGCACTGGTGTTATTGTAGGCGATCGGAATGTTGGTGACTGTGGTGGTCAGGGCGTTCAACTGACTGCCGTTGACGGCATCGGTCGAGGTCGAGGAGATCGTGCCTGCGGCGACATTGACGATCTTGCGTTCGCTGCCGACGGAGCCGACCGATACCGTGTTGGCGACATCGGCGACCGATCCCGCGCCGAGTGCGACGGAGCCATTGGCGGTCACCGACGATCCCTGTCCGAGCGCGGTGCCGCTGGCGACGTTGGCGGATGCGCCTTGGCCGAGCGCGGTGGCGTTGGTCTGGCCGGACCCGCTTGCGCCCGCTTCCGCGCCTTGGCCGACCGCGGTCGTGCCCGCGTTGGTGAAGCCGTTGCCGAACGTGCCGCCGGCGTGCGCGTCATAGCCGACCGCAACACTGTTGTCGCCGAATGCCTGTGCATTGAGACCCGCGGCGACGCTCTGCACGCCGGCTGCGACGCCCGCGAAGGCCGCGGAATTATCCGCCAGTGCGCCTGCGGTAGTGCCGACAGCAACGCCATACAGCCCGGTCGCCTGCGCGCCGTAGCCGACCGAAAGCGCATTGGCTCCGGAAGCACTGGGCGCGGCGAATACGCTGGTGTTGTTGGCCGCAATCGGAATATTGCCAACCGTGTTCGTCAGCGCATAGAGTTGGCTGCCGTTCACCGCATCTGTTGATGTCAATGACACGGTGCCGGCCGCTACATTGACGATCTGCCGTTCTGAGCCGACGGACCCAACCGACACGGTGTTTGCAACGGTCGCAACCGAGCCTTGTCCCAAAGCCACGCTGTTGGCGAAGTTTGCTGTTGCGCCTTGCCCGATCGCCGTGGCGTTCGAGGCATTGGCGGCGGCGTTGAAGCCGAGCGCGGTGGCGTTGTTTTGCCCCGAGGCCGAGGCACCGGCCGAGGCGCCGGTGCCGACCGCGGTACCGCCCGAATTGGTGAAGCCGTTACCCGCACCACCGCTGGGTCCGACCGTGCCTCCGGCGAACGCGTTGCGACCGATCGCAGTAGAATTGGAGCCAGTCGCCCCCGTCGTGACGCCCAGCGCGGTTGAAGCGCTTCCAAGCGCCTGCGCATTGGTGCCGACGGCCGTGGAATTGGTGCCAGCGGCGTTTGCGATTTCGCCGAGCGCCGTCGCCGAACTACCGGCGGCGCTGGATGAACGTCCGAACGCCGATGAAAAATTGGCGGTCGCCTGCGCGCCGGAGCCGACTGCGACTGTACTTGTGCCGCTCGCCACGGCGCCGGCGCCGATGGCCACGGCGTTGGCGATGCTGGCGCTCGCGCTCAGACCAAGAGCGACAGCGCTGCTGCCGGACACGCCAGCGCCCTGACCGATGGCAATGCCGTTCGCACCCGTCACGCTGATCGCATTGCCGATAGCGATTGCGTTGGTAGCGTTCACGGTGTTGCTGTTGCCGAATATCGAGGAGCCGGCCGCACTTGCGGTGCTGGCGATCGTATTGTTCGAGCCGAGCACATTGATATTGTCGCCCCAGTTCACGGTGTTGGTCGTGTTGACGACGTTGTTGTTGCCGGTCACGAAGGTGCCGTTGCCGTTGACGGTGTTGGGATCGCCGAACGCGAAGCTTCCGTCGCCGCGTACAGTCTGGCCGGTGCCGAAGGCGCCACTGTTGTTGCCGGTGACGCTGCTGCTGCTGCCGACCGCGGTGCTGTTCGTGCCGTTGACGCTCTGGCCGTTGCCGTAGCTTGCGCTGCCAGCGCCCGCCGCCGAACTTTGCGAGCCGACCACCGTCACGTGGTCGCTGCTGGTCAGCGTGCTGCCGCCGATGGCCACGCTCATCGTTCCGTTTGCTAGGGCTGGCGAAGCACCGATCCCGTCGCCGCCGCCAATCGCGATGCTGTAAGCGCCCGGGCTCGAGGCTCCGACGCCGCCCGCCACAGGGCCTGCGCCAATGCCGGTGCTGTAGACGCCGACCGAACTTGCAAACGCGTTGGCGCTGGCCCCGATGCTGGTCGCGCCGGTGGTGGCCGCTCCGGGGCCGGCGAAATAGCCGACGGCGGTCGAATTGTCGCCGAGGGCGGTGGCGAAATAACCGAATGCGGTGGTGTGATCGCCGGTTGCTAACGACGTTGATCCGCATACGACGGAGGTCGCCGTGGACGCGGCTGCTCCGCCGCCGGTCAGCGTTCCGCTGCCATCTGCGCTTCCGCCGCAGACGAACTGCGCAGCTGCGGGTGCCGACCAAAATGTCGCCGATAACAGCAGCGACGCGACCGACAGCATCTGCAACCGGCGAATAGCGGACGATTGTGACGTCATGTGCAAGCCCCAAAAGCCGGTACGGAGGTCGCACCGGTCGCCCTGAGGCAGTAATACTTTAAGTTTTAGTTAAGTAATCGCGCAGCGCCGGACTGTAGCGTATTTTGCCGCCGCGTGTTGCAAAAAGGACGCGGTGGAGTTGAGGCGGCGGCTATGCCATCGCCCGCTTGACATCCGGCGGCGTCGCTTCATCGACCAGCGCGGCGATGGCTTCGTCGGTCGGCAGCACCGTCTGTCCCTCGCTGCCGAGGCGGCGGATCGACACCGAATGGCTTTCGGCTTCCTTCTTGCCGACCACGAGGAGTGCCGGGATTTTTGCCAGCGAATGTTCGCGCACCTTGTAGTTGATCTTCTCGTTGCGCAGATCTACCTCGACACGAAGCCCTGCGCGCCGCGCGGCGGCGGCGACTTCCTTGGCGTAGTCGTCGCCGTCCGAGGTGATGGTCGTCACCACGACCTGCGTCGGCGCGAGCCAGAGCGGAAAGTTGCCGGCGTGATGTTCGATCAGCAGCGCGAGAAGGCGCTCGATCGAGCCGCAGATCGCGCGGTGTACCATGACGGGCGTCTGCTTCGAACTGTCAGCCGCGATGTAGAATGCGCCGAAGCGCTCCGGCAGGTTGAAGTCCACCTGCGTGGTGCCGCACTGCCAGTCGCGGCCGATGGCATCGCGCAGCACGTATTCGAACTTCGGCCCATAAAATGCACCTTCGCCGGGATTGATCGCGGTTTTGATCCTGCCGCCGGATTGGTCGGCGATCTGCTTCAGCACGCGACCCATGACGTCCTCGGCGTGATCCCACGAGGCGTCAGAACCGACGCGCTTCTCAGGCCGGGTCGAGAGCTTCACCACGATGTCGGTGTCGAAGCCGAAATCCTGGTAGACCGAGAGAATCAACTCGTTGATCTTGAGGCACTCGGCGGCAAGTTGATCCTCGACGCAGAAGATATGAGCGTCGTCCTGCGTGAAGCCGCGCACGCGGAGCAGTCCGTGCATCGCGCCGGATGGCTCATACCGATGCACGATGCCGAATTCGGCGAGGCGAATGGGCAGGTCGCGATAGCTCTTCAGGCCGTGCTTGAAGATCTGCACGTGGCCGGGGCAGTTCATCGGCTTGATCGCAAAGATACGCTTGTCCTCGGCCTCGTCGCCGGCGGACTGGGCCGCGAACATGTTCTCGCGGAACGAGTCCCAGTGTCCGGAAGTCTCCCACAGTGATTTATCAAGAAGCTGCGGCGCGTTGACCTCGTCGTAGTCGCCCGCGAGCCGACGGCGCATGTAGGCGATCACGGCCTGGAAGATGGTCCAGCCCTTGGCGTGCCAGAACACGACGCCAGGACCTTCTTCCTGAAAATGAAACAGGTCGAGCTCGCGGCCGAGCTTGCGATGGTCGCGTTTCTCGGCTTCCTCGATCTGCTTCAGGTAGGCGTCAAGGTCTTCCTGTTTCGCAAACGCCGTGCCGTAGATGCGCGTCAGCATCGGATTGTTGCTGTCGCCGCGCCAGTAGGCGCCGGCCACCTTCATCAGCTTGAAGGCGTTGCCGATCTTGCCGGTGGACGTCATGTGCGGGCCGCGGCAGAGATCGAACCAGTCGCCCTGATAGTAGATCTTGATCGGCTCGTCGCCGGGAATGGCATCGACCAGTTCGACCTTGAAGGCTTCGCCCTTGTCGCGAAACACCTGCTTGGTTTTTTCGCGATCCCAGACGTCTTTGGTGAAGGGTTTGTCGCGCGCGATGATCTCGCGCATCTTCTTCTCGATCGCGGCAAAATCCTCCGGCGTGAACGGCTCGTTGCGGAAGAAGTCGTAGTAGAAGCCGTTCTCGATCACGGGGCCGATGGTGACCTGCGTACCCGGCCACAGCGATTGCACCGCCTCGGCCAGCACATGGGCGGCGTCGTGCCGGATCAGTTCCAGCGCGCGCGGGTCGTCGCGGTTGACGAATTCGATTTTGGCGTCTTGCTCGATCGGATCGCTAAGGTCTGAGATCACGCCGTCGAGCGCCATCGCCACGGTGCGCTTGGCCAGCGACGGCGAGATGCCCTTGGCGATGTCGAGGCCGGTGGTGTTTTTCGGGAATTCGCGCTTCGCGCCGTCGGGGAAGGTGAGGGCGATCATTCTGGCGCTGGCTTCGGGCGCGACGGGCTTGAGGTTCGCGAGGCCGAACTGGAATCCGGACTTGTCGTCAGACATATTTTTTCTCCTGTGGCTCACTCCTGCGAACGAGCGCAGGTAAGCGGAATGCAGCGGTATAGCAGCCGATTCGCGTGTTGCAACGGGTGAAAAATCCTGCTGCCACAAAAGGAAATAGATTTTCGTATCCTTGCCGGGCGATGCACTCTATCTACATGCAATTGCATCCATAATGTGGTAAGGGTTACCCGTGTCCGGCCGTTTCGCTCCCACCGCCCTGATGCTTGGCAATCTCGTCACCGGATGCGCGGTTCTGGCGCCGGCGGGCATGTTGCATGAGCTTTCCGCCGACCTCGGCGTATCCATCCGCGATGCCGGATTGCTGATCACCTTCGGCGCGATCGTGCTGTGTTTCGGTTCGCCGCTCACGGCATGGCTGACCGGCCGGCTCGATAGGCGAATTCTGCTGAGCGCGACGCTCGCGGTATTCGCCCTCACCAACATCGCATCCGCCTTTGCGCCTGATTATACGAGCCTGCTCATGTTGCGGCTGATCATGCTCGGGATCGGCGCGCTCTACACGCCGCAGGCGGCGGGCACCGCGGGCCTGATCGTGCCGGCAGAGAAGCGCGGCAGCACGATCGCCTACATCTTTCTCGGATGGTCGCTCGCCGCCGCGGTCGGCCTGCCGCTCATCACGTTCGTTGCCAGCCGTTACGGCTGGCGCGTGGCCTATGGCGGCATCAGCGCGCTGTCCTGTTTGAGTTTCGCGTTGCTGGTCTGGCGGCTGCCGCGTGGACTGAAGGGAACGCCGGTCGACATCAAGACCTGGACCGGGCTTGCGAACAACAGGATGGTCGTTCTGCTGCTGCTGATCACGACCTTGCAGATGTCAGGTCAGTTCGTTGTCTTCACCTTCATGGGTCCGCTGCTGACGCAACTGACCGGCGCCGGACCCGACGGGATCGGTCTGGTCTTCGCGCTCTATGGCATCTTCGGTTTCGTCGGGATCGTGATTGCGACGCGCATTGTCGATGGATGGGGTGCTTTCAAGACGTCGCTGCTGTTCACGCTGTGCCTGCTTGCGGGCGTCGCGGGCTGGGCCATGACCGCGGGATCGTTTGCGCTGATGGCGGCGTCCGTCGCGGTCTGGGGGCTTGGCTTCGCCTCGACCAACTCGATGCAGCAGGTGCGGCTGGTCGCGGCGGCGCCTGCGTTTGCCGGCGCGTCGGTGTCGCTCAACACATCGGTCCTCTATGTGGGGCAGGCGATCGGCTCGGCGATCGGCGGTGCGCTGTTTGCGAACGGGCAATTGATCGCCGCCGGTTACGTCGCCGCCGGATTGGTAGCGCTGGCGTTTGGCGTGGTGCTGATTACGGGCTGGCTACCGGTTGCGAAACCGGCCCTGCAGGCGGAGCTGTCGTAAGGATGCGCGGTGAAACCCTGTCTGTCATTCCGGAAGCCGCGAAGCGGCTATCCGGAATCTACTTCCTGGACGGACGTCTGGGGACGAACGTCGTCACTGTGGTTATGGATTCCGGGTTCGCGCTTCCGGCGCGAACGCAAAGCGTTCGCCGCCTGCGCGCCCCGGAATGACGAAAATATAATAGTCCGCTTAGCGCTTTTTCTTCGACATATTCAGGATCACCGCTGCGCGGATCAGCGCCTTGAACGCCTTCTCGTTGATCTCATCGCCCTCGCGAATATCGATGGCGCGCCGGGTGTTGCCGTCGAGGCTGGAGTTGAAGAGGCGCGACGGATCATCCAGCGCCGCGCCCCTGGCGAAGGTCAGCTTGACGACGGCCTTGTAGGTCTCGCCGGTGCAGATGATGCCGGCGCTCTCCCACACCGGAACGCCGCGCCATTTCCACTCCTCGACCACGTCGGGACAGGCCTGCCGAATGAGCGTACGAACCCGCGCGAGTGTCTCGCCGCGCCAGTCGCCAAGTTCCTTGATCCTGCCATCGATCAGGTGAGCGGGAGAAGTGCCGCTCTGTTTTGCTTTTGTCGCGGCGCTCGCGGTTTTTTTCACGGCCGTTGCCGCTTTCTTCATGAGCGTTGCCCGTTTGCGCGCCACCTGGCGGCATACGGCAACACGAACATGTACAGGCCGGAAAATAACATCAGGAAGAGCGGCGGCAGCGGCGAGTAGGTCACCCACGCCGGAGGCTCTCCCCATATCCGCGCTATGAAATTGGCGATGACGGTCAGCGTAAAGACGATGGACAGCCAGCGATGGGTCTGGCGAATTGCGTTACTCCAGTTCAATAAAACCTCCTCTGAAAACGCGGAAGCGGATCGATGGCGCGCTTCGTCAGTTCGTTCGTTCAAGTATCTGTTCGAGGTTCGCAAAGAATTTCTGCCATCCGAATTTTGCGCCGCCGTAGGCCTGGCCCTGATCCGGACGGAAGCCCGATTGCTCCATGCGCAGGTGCGTGCCTTTGCTTGTCGGCGTGAGAGTCCAGGTGACGACGCTCTCGAGGCCCATGGCGTCCCATCTGTAGGACAGGGTCGTGTTAGGCTCGATGGTGAGGACCTGACAATCGACGGCGCCCCAGTCGCCGCGCAGCGTGAAACGATGGTCCGCGACGGGCATAAAGTCGTTCTTCATCAGCCACGCCTCGATCAGATGCGGCTGCGTCAGCGCACGCCAGATTTTTTCAGGCGGAAAGGCGATCTCGCGTTCGACGATGACGGAGCGCGTTTCGGGCGCGGTGCTGGTCATTGGTCCATCCTCTTGAGCAGGTCTTCAAGGTCATCGAACTTGCGCTGCCAGAATCCGGCCATCTCGCGCGTCCAGTCGATCAGCGGAGACAGCGCGCCGAGCTGCGCGCTGTAATGGGTCTGGCGGCCTTCATGACGATCGCGGACCAGGCCGGCCTGCTTCAGGACGCCAAGGTGTTTTGAGACGGCGGGCTGCGAGACGCCGGATTGCGCCGTCAAAACTCCGACCGTTTGCTCTCCCTCGCGGCACAGTCGTTCGAAGATGGCGCGCCGCGTGGGGTCGGCCAGCGACCGGAAAAGCATGTCATGCAGGTTTTCTTGCAGGTGTGTCATCGCAATCAATAACCCTTCGGCTATTGATTAACCTATAACCAAGTGGATATGAGAAAGTCAAGCGAATCGCGGTCGATGCGCTTTGCTTTCGGCGGCCATGGATGCAGTCTGTGGATCCGCATTGCGGACACACGGCCTGGCGAGCTTCGAATTTATAGTACTCGATGGCTATGAATTACCGAGCGCCTCAGTCGGCGATCCATGTCAGGACGGCCTTGAAGTGCACGCCCGGCACTTGAAGCGCGGTTCCCTCAAGATCGATCATGTCGTCACTCATGGTACCCCTCAGCGTCAACGTCACCACGTCGACGCCAAACAGCGGCTTCAAATTCGGATCGAAGTTATGCCGTTGGGTCGACACCTTGACCGAAATCCGGTCGCCGTCGCCGGTGTAGGTTCCGATGAACGCAAAACCGGAGTTCCCGCCGCGGACCTTGCCGCCGATGGCATAGATAACGCCGCTGCCGGTTCCATGCACGGTATGGAAATCGACCTTGTAAAGTCCGTCCCGCACGCCCTGTCCCCGACACCTGCAAAAGCGCCTGCATCCTAGTGTGGTGGTTCAGAAGTTCGCTTCATTTCTCGGCGAGTCCTTCAAGCGAACTTCTGAACCTAAACCACACTAGAATCAAAGGTCTTCTAGTGTCCTTTCGAATCCGAAGTTCGCTATCAAGACGCTGGATAGTGAGGCGAACTTCGGATTCGGGACACTAGGACCTGAGGGACTGCCGGACAATTGGAGGTTGCAGTCGGACATGTGCTATCGACATGATATTTCGATCGCGCTGGTCCCTTTGGCTACCAGCGCGTGGTCTGGCCGGGCACGATGAAAGCCGTGGTCGTCGGGTTCACCGGCCGGATGCTGCAATAACAGTATCCCCCGACGACGACGATCAACAGCGCAACGATTGCCGCCAAATCTGTAAATCGGGGGTCGTGGCCGCCGAAATTTCCACCCATGCAAGCCTCCTGATCGGAAGTCTTGTGTAGTGCTGGTCTTGCTAATCCAATGCGCGAACGGGTCCCCGGTTCCCTATGGCTTGTCGGGTGCATTGACGCCGCGCCAGCGGCCGAAGCGCCATGGCAGATACCAGGTTGCGCCGGGCGGCTTGAGCGCGGGCACATTATCGATGCCGGAGGTGCCCCAGGGCTGGCAGCGCAATAGCCGCGCGAGCGTCATCCAGCCGCCGCCCCACAATCCGAAACGCTCGATCGCCTCATCGCCGTACACCGAGCAAGTCGGAAGGTGCCGGCAGTTGAACCCCACAAGCGGCGACAGGGTGTGGCGATACATCCAGATCAGCGCGCGTCCCGCATTGCGGGGCAACCGTTGGGCGGCTCTCGCGCAATCCGCACAGCGCATGGAACTCTGCGGCGTCTTCATGAGTCTCTGAGCTTTTTTTAACGCATCCAACAGGTCGACGGGTCCGCGCGGAACCTTGCATCGTCGCAATTACATCACAGGCGCCGAATATCGCACGTTTTTGAGCGCACCGCAGCAAAGGTTATATGGACGATAACAAAACGCGTCGTTACGCTTTTCATAACGCTCTGATGACAGAATCACTGCGTTGAACTTCGACCGTTGACTGACTTGGGGTGCGGGGGAAGGGACCAACTTGAAGCTCGGGAGATCATTCAGATCCCGCGGACGGACGCTTCTATGCGCCGCGGCTTTTTGTTTCGCCTTGCCGGCCATTACGGCGGCGCTCGATAAGCCTGTTCAAGCCGATAAGCCTGCTCAAGCAAATGGGGGCATCGAAGAGCGCAGGATGCCGATGCGGTTCAACTGGATCGCGTGCGATTCCCATTGCCGCGGCTGGGTCAGCGCAATCGGCATCATCACCGCCGATACCCCGAAAGCTTTCGATGACTTCGCCAGCGCACACCATGTTGACGGTGCGACGGTCGTTCTCGACTCCAGCGGCGGTTCGGTCAATGACGCCATCGCGCTGGGGCGGCGCTGGCGCGAACTCGGCTTGCGCACGACCGTGGGCACGAGCGTCGTCATCAAGACAGCGGCCGGCAATCGCGCCGCGGTATTGCCCGACGCATATTGCGAATCCATGTGCGTGTTCATTCTGTTGTCCGGTAAAGCTCGCTACATACCTGATGGCGCCCACGTCCGCGTCCATCAGATCTGGATGGGCGATCGCGCCGAAGATCCCAAGGCTGCGAGCTACAATGCGCAAGACTTGATGATCGTCGAACGCGACATCGGCCGGCTCGCCAAATATACGTTCGACATGGGTGGCGCTGGCGATCTGCTGTCGCTGGCGCTGAGCGTTCCGCCCTGGGAAGATCTTCACGAGCTCTCGCCTGCGGAATTGCGGTCGACCAATCTTGTGACGACCGACGCCGTGGCGGAGGTATTGCCGGTCAACGCTATCTCGGGTGCCGCGCCGATGGCGGGTCTGGTCACGAAACCGGTGCAGGATCGTTTCCCGGGAAGTGTCGCGGATACGGCTGCGGTGATGACGGTCAGCAAGCCAACCAAGACCGCCGAAGCAATCCCGACCGGCGGCATCGCCGCGGCCGCGCCCGCTCACCAGCAATAATAGCCTTCGGGTGGAAGAGGCCGATTTCTCTCAGCTTTGCGCCGGGGCAAGCTGGCCGGATTTGGCCTCGATCTGGCCGATGGCGTCGACCACGGCATCGAACGTCAGCATCGTCGAGGCATGGCGCGCCTTGTAGTCGCGCACTGGCTCGAGCAACGCGATGTCGGCCCACTTGCCGTCGGGAGGCGCGCCGTTTTCCTTCAGCATCTTGCGGACGGTCTCGCGCAATTCGCGCAGCTCCGTTGCGTTCGAGCCGATCACATGGCTCGCCATGATCGACGAGGAGGCCTGGCCGAGCGCACAGGCCTTCACGTCGTGCGCGAAGTCGGTGACCACAGGGCCGTCCATCTTGAGGTCGATCTTGACGGTGGAGCCGCACAGCTTGGAGTGAGCCGTGGCGCTGGCATCCGGATCGGAAAGGCGGCCGAGACGCGGAATGTTACCGGCCAGTTCGATGATGCGCTTGTTGTAAACGTCGTTCAGCATAATATTCCAAGGCGTTGAATTCGCTGAAAGAGGCCTGATTGACGCCTTGGCGTCGGGAACCTCGAGGCTTATATATGTATCCAATGGCTGGAAATACAATCCGGTCATTTCCCGCCGCTCCCTGAATTGAGAATTCCATTCGGCGGTCGCGGTGTTACTATCAGGGACTCAGGCGCCCGGCGGTTTGCGAAGCTGCCCCGTCTGCCCGGTGACACTCCGGTCTCAGCGAGGCCGGTCGAACGGAGTTGACATGGACGCACTGATCAAACCGCTGCGCGGCGGCAAGCCTTCGGAAGTTAAATCGAACGACGTCAGACCGCCGGAATTTCGTCCCGCTGAGCTCGACCCGTCGGAATTCCTGGCGGCAGCCGTTAAGCCGGATCAGGCGCGCCCGTCGCGGCACGAGGCCGAACACGCGGTCAAGACCCTGTTGTCTTACATCGGCGAAAACCCGGATCGCGAGGGGCTGCTCGATACCCCACGCCGGGTGGTGGAGGCCTACGATGAGATCTATCAGGGCTATCACCAGTGCCCGGCCGAGGTACTGAACCGGACGTTTGGCGAGACCGCCGGCTATGACGACTTCGTGCTGATCCGCGACATCGAGTTCACCTCGCAGTGCGAACATCACATGATGCCGTTCTACGGCAAGGCCCATATCGCCTATACGCCGGTCGAGCGGGTGGTCGGATTGTCCAAGCTGGCGCGGCTGACCGATATCTTTGCGCGGCGCCTCCAGACCCAGGAGCACATGACCGCCCAGATCGCCGCAGCCGTCGACGAGGTGTTGAAGCCCCGTGGCGTTGCCGTGATGATCGAGGCCGAGCATACCTGCATGTCGGTGCGCGGCGTCGCCAAGCATGGCGCGATGACGTTCACCAGCCGGTTCACCGGCGTGTTCCGCGACAATCCGGCGGAACAGGCGCGCTTCCTGTCCATGGTGCGAGGGGCTCACCGCTAATCCCTTCACCTGCTGTCATCGAGGGATTTCCTGTGTCTCAGCCGATATCTTCATCCGAAGCCGAACGCGAAGAAGGGCTGGTGCTGCGGCCCCGCTTCGACGCGTCGGGGCTCGTGACGTGCGTCGCGACCGACTCGAAAAACGGCGACGTGCTGATGGTCGCGCACATGAACGACGAGGCGCTGCGCAAGACCATCGCGACCGGCGATGCCTGGTACTACAGCCGTTCGCGCAAGGCGTTATGGCGAAAAGGCGAGAGTTCGGGTCAGGTCCAGCGCGTGGTCGAGATGCGGATGGACTGCGATCAGGATGCGATCTGGATCAAGGTCGAGCAAACCGGCGCCGCCTGCCACACCGGACGGCGCTCGTGCTTTTACCGCAGCGTGGCCAGAGGCGAGGGCGGCGAGGCGCGCGTGTCGTTTGTCGATGCCGACCGGCTGTTCGATCCCAAGGATGTTTATCACGGGCATTCCTGAACTCCCGGTGCGTGGCCGCCGCCACGCGTTAACCCGCCGTTAACCATAATCTTCCACCCTGTGCCGGAGCGAATGGCTGTCCGCGCCGGTGGGAGTCGGCACGAGCGGCAGATTTGCTGATATCGCGCATAAAAGATGCGAGCGGTCGTTTCGCGGGGAGCGGGAGACCAACATGACTGTCGATGCTGCCACCGCCACGCCCCCGGCCGATCCATCGCGCACGGGACTGAGCGGCCTTTTCAGCGGCATCGCGGGCGCGATCAGGCAGGCGGCGAGCGCCACCGGCGCAAGTTTCGAATATCTGCTCGCGACCGCCAAGATGGAATCCAATTTCGATCCTCAGGCATCGGCCGGCACGTCGTCCGCGAAGGGCCTTTATCAATTCATCGAACAGACCTGGCTCGGCACCGTGAAAGAGGCGGGGCCTTCGCTCGGCTACAACGGCTACGCCGACGCCATCACCAAATCATCATCCGGCAGCTACTCCGTTGCAGATCCCGCGACCCGTGACGCCATTCTCAAGCTGCGCGACGATCCGAAGGTGGCCTCGGCCATGGCCGGGGTGCTGACGCAATCCAACAGCTTCAAGCTCACCGGCATGATCGGCCGCCGCCCGAGCGACAGCGAACTCTACATGGCGCACTTCATGGGCGTCGGCGGCGCCGCGAAGCTGATCGGCAATGCGGAGGACAATCCGCAAGCCTCGGGCGCGCGGTTGTTTCCGAATGCCGCCGCCGCCAATCGTCCGATCTTCTACGATCGCGATGGGCGCGCGCGCAGTGTGTCCGAAGTCTACAACGAATTGAACCGGCGCTACGACCGTGCTGCGAACTCGCCGGCGACCCGCTCCGCGATGGCGTCGTTTGGCGTCAGCGCGCCGGTCGCGATTGCCGCCGTGACCGAACCGCAATTCTCGACATCGTCCGATAACGCGGCCTATCTGTCGCGGCTGCCCGATGTGCGCGCCATGACGCCGGTGACGGCCTCGTCGGCAACGGTCGCATCTGCCTCGCCCGGACAGCCGGTGTTTCGTTCGTTGTTTCAGGTCGGCGACCGGCCTGAGCCGGTCTCGCCCGCCGTTCAGCAATTGTGGGCGCATCCTGCCGTGGCTTCGGCTTCGTCCGCCTCCGCGACGGCATCGTCCACACCGCAAACCCCCACAGGCGGATTGCAGCCGTTCGATCTGTTCAGCGATCGCAGCGGCAAATACAGCAGCGGCTAGCCGCCGACAGTTGTTCGCCCCAGTTCATGCGGCGCTTTTGGACGTTAACGAAACGTCAATAAACCCAACCGGTTATGGTGAACCCTTTGTTAAGCGTCGTGGTTTATTTTTCGTGACAGTGGCATCGCGTCACGGTGTCGTTGCTAGTTGCGTAGGCCGGAAGCACCATGATCGTTCGGCAGTTCATCAGTTGGGTACGTACCGCTCCCGCAGGCGAGCGCGCGGAAGCGACACGAGCTCTGGCCCGCGCCTGGCTCCGCTCGGATTTGTCCGTCGATGACCAGGCCGCCGCCGAAGGCGCGCTTCTCATGCAGTTGGACGACCCATCACCGCTGGTTCGCCAGGCCATGGCGGAAGTTTTTGCGCGCAGCGCATCCGCACCGGCGGCGATCGTCCAGGCGTTGGCTGTCGATCAGCCCTCGGTCGCCCTTTCGGTTCTCGAACATTCATCGCTTCTGATCGATGCCGATCTCGTGGATATCGTTGCGACCGGCAGCAGCGAGACGCAATGCGCCATCGCGCGGCGCGCGAGCATTCCGGCTTCGATCTGCGCCGCCATCGCCGAGGTTGGCTGCGCGTCGGCAGCGCTCGAACTCATTGAAAATCCCGGCGCCGAACTGGCGCCGCTGTCGTGGGACCGCATCGTCGAGCGTCACGGTCATTTGGCCGCGATCCGCGAATCCATGCTGGCGCTGGACGATCTGCCGGCAGCGATACGGCTTGCGCTGGTTGCAAAGCTCTCCGATACGCTGGCGCAGTTCGTCGTCGCGCGTAACTGGCTCAGCGCCGATCGCGCCGGCCGCGCGGTTAACGAGGCAAAGGATCGCTCGACCGTGAATATCGCGGCGCGCTCGCGCGGCGAGGACATGCGCGGCCTGATCGGGCATCTGCGCGCCACCGGACAGTTGACGGCCGGATTGATCCTGCGTGCGCTGCTCTCAGGCAACATCGACCTGTTCGATCAGGCGCTGGTCGAATTGTCCGGCCTGCCGTTGAGCCGGGTCACCGCGCTGGTCCACGACCGTGGCGGCGCGAGCCTGGCAGCGCTGCTGACGCGCGCGGGCTTGCCGGAATCGACATTCCCGGCATTTCGCGCCGCATTGGAAGCAAGCGGCGAGATCGGCTTCGTCGGCACGGTTGGCGGCGCGACACGGCTGCGCCGCCGCATGGTCGAGCGCGTGCTGACGCTGTGCGAGACCGCACCCACCGAAGTCTCGGAGCCGCTGCTGATCCTGCTGCGGCGCTTCGCAACCGAATCGGCCCGCGAGGAAGCGCGGGTATTTTGCGACGAACTGGTGGCTGAAGCGCCCGCCGAGCCCGTGTACCAGGAAGTGCCGGCTTTTGAACTTCATCTCGACGCGGGCCACTCCGAGCCGCAGTTTGATGAGGCCGAACTTTGTGAACCGGAGCCTCGTGAGCCTGAGCCTTGTGCGCCCGAACTTTGTGAACCTGAGCCTTACGGGCCTGCGCCGCATGCCGCCTGGCATCGCGAACCTCTGTCCATATGGTCGTCCGACCCCGGCGAACCCGAGCGCCGCGAGCCGACGTTCTCCGAACCCGCGCGTTACGAGGTGAGCCGCGGCGAGCCGCGACTTGGCGACCTGCTCGCGGCGGCGTAATCCCCGATGGCGAACTTTGTCATCAAGGCCGAGGTAAGGGATCTCGGGCTAAAGACATTTGTTTTCACTGCGCAGAAGACAATGTACGGCGGCAAGCGCATCGCCGAAGACGACACGATCTTCGTGTTCGCGAGCGAGAACGAGGGTGGCCAGGGTCTTGTCCTGCGTGGCGTCGTGACCTCGGCGGAAGCGGCCCCAAGGAAGCGCGGCGTGGCTCGCCAGACACCGCGCGTGAGCATCAAGGTCAAACGCACCAGGCTTGCAAAACGGCTGCTCGGGCGGCGCGAGCTTAAGCCTTTCTCGCAATGGAAAGACGGGCGGCCCGAGACCGAGCTGAATTTCAAATTGTACCGTCAGGCCACCAACAAGATCGTCGGCATTTCGAATGAAGCTGCCGCATTTCTCGGCGCGTTTTTCTAGAGCCGTTTCCGTTCCGGTTGAAAATCGGAACGGAACTTCCAGCTTCTTGTTTTGACGCGTTCTGTTGACGCGAAGCGGTATCCGCTTCGCGCGAAAACACGCTGGCGGCAGAGACCGGCGCGATTTCCGATATTCGCGGCCGGCGGTTCTAATCCACCGGCACGATGCTCGGCGCGAGAATCGCTTCCAGATGCTCAGGCCGATCGCGGTTCACGACCGTGAGATATTCGTCGGCAACGCCGCGCAATTTGCGGCTGAGTTCTTTTGCCATGCCGGCGGTGCCGATGCCCGCATGCTCGCGCACGATCGCCTGAATCGCATTGATATGATGGACGATTAGGTCGGCGGGGACCCGGTTGAAATCCGGAGCGTGTTCGATGATGCGGCAGAGACTTTCGGCGGCGACGGCGGCGAGGGGATAGCCGAAGGTGGCCGCGTCGCCCTTGATGTCGTGCGCGGCGCGGAACAGTTCGTCGCGTGCGGCAACCGTCAGCCCGTTCCTGACAATCGAAGAATGCGCCGCGGCGAGCCGGTCGCACTCGATCGCCATCCAGTCGGAAAATTCGTCTGAGAGGCCGGCCAATGCCTTCTCTGCGCGCGCGACCGGATCCTCGAAATTCTTTTCGTCGACGAGGCGCACCACCCTGCGCAGCGGATTGGGCTGCGTGATGACATGATGGTCGGCAAATGCCTGGACCTTGAGCGTGGGAGATTTTTCCTTCGCCATGATCTCTGCGCCTCGTTATCCCGGAGCCCGTGCCTTATCCAGCAGCGACGGCTGCGGAACGATCTCGGGCTGCGCGCCGCTGCGGCGTTCCGGGCCGATATAGGCATTGTTGGTATTGCGACGGCGGTCGGGACCGAAATAGTTTTTGGTCTTGATGAAAGGACGCGGCGACACCACGACATTCAATATGCGCTGGTAGAGGCCCTTGGCGGAAATCGGCTTCGCCAGAAATTCGGTGACGCCGGCATCGCGCGCGACGGTGACGCGCCGTTTCTCCGAGTGGCCTGTCAGCATGATGATCGGCGCAAACGGGTTGCCTTTGGAATCCGGCTGCCGGATCATCTGCGCCAGTTCAATGCCGTCGAAAATCGGCATCGACCAGTCGGTGATGACGATGTCCGGCACGTAGTGGCTGTACATTTCGAGGGCAGTCGCGCCGTCCTCGGCCTCGTAGACTTCGCGTGCGCCGAACGAATGCAGCAGCGTACGCAGGATGCGGCGCATGTGCGCGTTGTCGTCGCAGACGAGAAATCGCAGCTTGTTGAAATCGATGCCGTACATGGTTGGAAACGGACCCGGTGACGTCGGTATACCCGGCGTTAACTATATGCCGGCGTCGTTAACGAATGGTTGCGGGGGCGGCTCCGGGCCTTGGCGGGAAGGGGCCAGGAGAGGTTCAATACCCGAACTGTTCGCTCAAGATCCGCTCTTCCAGGCTGTGACCGGGGTCGAACAGCATCCGCATCGAAATGGTCTTGTCGGAAAGCACCTCGACCCGCCGGACGTTGCGCGCCTCGTCGTGGTCGGCCACGGCTGCGACCGGACGTTTGTCGCCTTCGAGAACTTCGATCACCACAAAGGCGGTGTTCGGAAGCAGGGCGCCGCGCCAGCGCCGCGGACGGAAGGCGCTGATCGGCGTCAATGCCAACAGCGCCGCGTTGATCGGCAGGATCGGGCCTTGCGCCGACAGATTGTAGGCCGTCGAGCCGGCTGGCGTCGCAACCATCACCCCGTCGGCGACGAGCTCAGGCATGCGCTCGCGTTCATCGATCATGATGCGCAGCCGCGCGGCCTGATGGGTCTGGCGAAACAGCGATACCTCATTGATGGCGTGATGAATGTGAACCACGCCATGGATGTCAGTCGCGCGCATCAGCAGCGGGTGGATCACGGTATCGGTCGCGGCCGCGAGGCGGGCGTGGAGATCGTGTTTGCCGTATTCGTTCATCAGAAAGCCGACGGTGCCGCGGTGCATGCCATAGATCGGCTTTCCCGAGCGCATGTTCTGATGCAGCGTTTGCAGCATCAAGCCGTCGCCGCCGAGCGCGACCAGCACGTCGGCGTCGGCCGGATCGTGATTGCCATAGGTTTTGGTCAGCTCCGCGAGCGCCTGCTGGGCTTCGGGGCTCGTGCTCGCGACAAAGGCGATCCGGTCATATCGCTGGGATGAGGTCATGAGTTCGCAAGCTCTGCGGCGAGGACGGGCGAAAGGGACGGGCGCTGTGGTCTATCCGGCTCCGCAGGCAATTGTCGAGCGCGCACTTAACCGTGCTTTGCGGTCGCGTGTCGAGGCCCGGATCGGTCCATGGTTAGCGGACAAAACAAGACCGGCGCCGCCAACAGCAGCACCGGTCATGGGAACATACGAGAATTTTAGTAGACGAGGCCGGTGCCGGGCGGCTTTTCGAGCGCCGATGCAAGCGACTTGTACTCGGCGCAATCGGTGCCGCAGATCGCGCCGATCCGGGTGAGATGATATTGCGCCTGATCGCGGTTACCTTGTTCGATCTGCCACAGCCCGTAATATTGCCAGGTGCGGACGTGGTTCGGATCGGCCTTCAGCGCGCGCTCGTAATAAATCTGGGAGACCTTGTAGTTGCCGAGCTTGCGGTAGGAGTAACCGATCAGGTTCGCGACATCCGCGACATCCTCGTGGCCGAGCATTTTCAACTGTTCGATCGCGCCGGCATAGTCGTGACGATCGTAGATCGTCGCATAGGCTGCGCGATAGCCGTTGAGGAAGGCGGGGTCGTCGATGCGCGACTGGTTTTTGTCCTTCTTCTTCTGTTTGCCCTTTGGCGCTGACTTGGTGCCGGACGACGGCGGGGGCGACGGCTCATCGCTACCCGCAGCGTAGACGGGCGAGAGGGAGGGGATGGCTAATGCCAGGGAAACGGCCGCAACCATCATCATCCTGATTGAAAGCTTGGTCATCCATTGCTCCTGTTCTCGGCTCCTGTTGCCGACAATTGCCGATCCTACATCAAAGCCCGCACAATGAAACACCGGCCGGCGGACTCCATTCCCGGCGTGACCGGGATTCCGTCAGATTCCACCGGATATCCGGTGGCGGCGCCGGTCGCGTCGAACATGACCAGCTATTCATGCAGATGAACGACACGGTTGCTGTCGCATTCAGCACGCGTTCAGACGCGGAATCTCATGATGCGACCATGATCGAAGAGCCCGGCCATCCGGACGGTCAACTCGGGATCAAGCTCCAAGGAGACGACCATGCTCAAGACCATTTCCGCCGCGTTGCTCGTGGCTTCCGTGTTTGTTGCGCCAGCGATGGCGAGCTCTGCCCGGGTGAATCATGCGCCGGCGACCAAGTCGGTGACCCTCAAGTCGAGCGTGCTGAACGCCAACGCCAAGATGGGCCGCCATCATCATCACGCCCGCCGGCACATGCACCGCCATCATCGCTCGCACATGCATCGCTGAGTGCAGCGGTAGCGGATCGCGGCCTGCGGCCATCGCCCCC
>JAFEFK010000479.1 GCA_018240625.1 Pseudomonadota bacterium | reverse complement strand
GTCACCCGGGCGACATCATCCCGGAATGGTGGGCGACATCATCTCGGAATGGGTGGGCGACTTCAAATCGGAATGGTGGGCGAGATCATCTCGGAATGCTGGGCGACATCGAGCGGAATCCGCACTTCGGCTCCCACCACCAGATCCAGCACGAACGGATTCCGCGTCACATGGATGCTGTTTTCGAACGTGTTACCGTCGAGGAAAATGTTGCGGGCAACGGCGCGCCCTTCGAAGCCGCCGAAAAAGTCGAATCCCCAAAACGGAGCATCCGGATTTGGGCTGACGAACGACGCGCCCGATGGTGCCGGCCGTACTGTGGTCGGACCCCATGTGGTGGACAGCGATCGTCCGATTCGGGCGATAGCCCCCGCCGAGCCATAGGTGAAGACGTTGCCGCCGGTGAAGCCGACCGACGGGATGAGATCGATCCCATAGCCGTCGCCGAATGCGACGCCCGTTTTCCAGCGGCGATCCCATGCGACGAGAAGGCCGGGCTCGTTGTGAAGCGTGTAGCCGTTGATCACCGGCGGCGACTGGCCGAGCAGCCGATGGAAAGCCGACTGCACATCATTAGCCAGCGAATCCTCGCCACCGACAGCGCCAGCAAGGAGTTCGAACGTGTCGAGCTGTTTTCGATCGGTTTCTTGCGAAATATTGAAACCAGTATAGAGCCAGCCGGCGAACGGCCGGTCCCCCGGCAGCCGTGCTAACGCGGTCGTGTGGTCCGGTGTAAAGATGCTTTGGGCGAGCGCGATCCATTCGAGCTGCTGCCGGGCAGGACCGCCATTGGAACCGGCGGTGATCAGCGCGGGCTTGACGAAATCGAACAGCTGCGCGGCCAGTAGGTCTTTGGAGAAATTGTCAAAAATAAAAGATTGCCGGAAGCCGTTGGTATAATCACGGTCGGTCTTGTTGACGGCGTCGTTTTCGCCGACAAAAACCGAACGCTGCGCATGCACCCCGGTCGAACAAACCAGTGCAGCCACAACGGCTAGTGTGCCCCACGCCAAACGCATTCGAAAGCTCCCCAATACGGGCGAAGTTAGGCAGAGGTAATTGTGCAGAGCAAGGATTAAGTCTCAAAAAAGTGCTTCATTTTTCAGTCTGATGTACAACAGATGCGATTCCATAACAAAGGGCGGCCTTTCAGCCGCCCCTTTCGCATTTTACGATTTGCAGCGGCTACTCGCCAGCGGCTTCGCGCCGCGGCTCCGCCTTTTGCTTGGCTTCGAGGTCTTCGCCGGTGGTCTGGTCGACAGCCTTCATCGACAGCCGCGTCTTGCCACGATCGTCGAAGCCGAGCAGCTTGACCTTGACCTTGTCGCCTTCCTTGACGACGTCGGAGGTTTTTTGCACGCGGTTAGCAGCCAACTGCGAAATGTGCACCAGACCATCTTTTGCGCCGAAGAAGTTCACGAACGCGCCGAACTCCATCACCTTGACGACCGTGCCGTCATAGATCGCGTTAAGTTCAGGATCGGACGCGATCGACTTGATCCACTTGATCGCGGCCTTCATGGCCTCGCCGTCGTTCGATGCCACCTTCACGGTGCCGTCGTCCTCGATGTTGACCTTGGCGCCGGTCTTCTCGACAATCTCGCGGATCACCTTGCCGCCGGTGCCGATCACTTCGCGGATCTTGTCGGTCGGGATCTTGAAGGTCTCGATGCGCGGCGCGTATTCGCCGAGCTCGGCGCGGGCGTTGGTCAAGGCCTTGGCCATTTCACCGAGGATATGGATACGACCGTCCTTGGCCTGACCGAGGGCGACCTTCATGATCTCCTCGGTGATGCCCTCGATCTTGATGTCCATCTGCAGCGAGGTGATGCCCGCTTCCGTGCCGGCCACCTTGAAGTCCATGTCGCCGAGATGATCCTCGTCGCCGAGGATGTCGGACAGCACCGCGAAGCGCGAACCCTCGAGAATCAGGCCCATGGCGATACCTGCCGTCGGCCGCTTCAATGGCACGCCGGCATCCATCAAGGACAGCGATGCACCGCAGACCGATGCCATCGACGACGATCCGTTCGACTCGGTGATCTCCGAGACGACGCGCACCGTGTAGGGGAATTCGTGATGCGGCGGCAGCACCGGATGGATCGCACGCCAGGCCAGTTTGCCGTGGCCGATTTCGCGGCGCTTGGTGCCGCCGAGACGACCGGTTTCACCGACCGAGTAGGGAGGGAAATTGTAGTGCAGCAGGAACTGTTCCTTGTACGTCCCTGACAGCGAGTCGATGTACTGCTCGTCTTCGCCGGTGCCGAGCGTGGTCACCACCATCGCCTGGGTTTCACCACGGGTGAACAGCGCCGAACCGTGGGCGCGCGGCAGCACGCCGACTTCGGCGATGATGTTGCGCACGGTCTTTGAATCGCGGCCGTCGATGCGCTTGCCGGTGTCGAGGATGTTCCAGCGGACGATCTTGGCTTCGAGTTCCTTGAATACGCCGGCAACGCGGAGCTTGTCGTATTTCGGCTCCTGACCTTCCGGGAAGTAGTGCGCCATCACCTTCTCTTTGGCCTTGCCGACTGCTGCGTAGCGGTCCTGCTTCACCGAGATGGCGTAGGCGGCGCGAAGCTCCTGCTCGATCAGGGCGAGCATGTCCTTCTCGAGCGCGCTTTCGTCGGCGACCTTGACTTCGCGCGGCTCCTTGGCGGCCTTTTCGGCGAGGCCGATGATTGCCTGAATGACCGGCTGAAAGTGCCGATGTCCGAACATCACAGCACCGAGCATGATGTCTTCGTTGAGTTCCTTGGCCTCGGATTCGACCATCAGCACCGCGTCAGCGGTCCCGGCGACGACGAGATCGAGCTGCGTGTCGGCCATTTCGTCGAGTGTCGGGTTGAGCACGTATTCGTCGTTGATGAAGCCGACGCGTGCCGCGGCGATCGGGCCTTTGAAGGGCGCGCCGGAAATGGTCAGCGCTGCCGACGACGCCACCAGCGCCAGAATGTCGGGATCGTTTTCCATGTCGTGCGACAGCACGGTGACGATGACCTGGGTCTCGTTGCGCCAGCCATCGACAAACAGCGGGCGGATCGGACGGTCGATCAGGCGGGAAACCAGGGTTTCCTTTTCGGTCGGGCGCCCTTCGCGCTTGAAGTAGCCGCCGGGAATGCGGCCCGCGGCGTAGGTCTTTTCCTGATAGTCGACGGTGAGCGGCAGGAAATCGACGCCTTCGCGCGGCGACTTGGCGGCCACGACGGTCGCGAGTACGACGGTCTCGCCATAGGTTGCCATCACGGCGCCGTCGGCCTGCCGGGCGATCTTGCCGGTTTCGAGCTTGAGCGGACGCCCGCCCCAATCGATCTCGACGGAATGCTTATTGAACATAATGTTGTCTTTCATGGTTCACGAAAGCACGGACGCCAAAACGCAAAAACCATGCGCAAGATTGCGAGACGCTGATCGCGAGATGTCCGCGGTTTCAGCGTCCGGCGATCCTGCCATGGTCTTCAGGCTTTGAATGGCGTCCATCCTTCCGATGGTACGGGCGATCTCGAAGGATCTCGGCCCGTGCGACGGGCCGTTGCCCGTCATCGCCCAGCCGCCGGATTGCCGCTGGACACGGTCACGCGCATCGAATTGCGAATGCGCATGCAGTAAGTTGAGCATGCCGGTGCGACGTGAACCACCCGTTCGCTCCCGCGAAAGCGGGAGCCCAGCTTCCTGCACTGGATGCCCGCCTTCGCGGGCACGAGCGGAGCCGATTCACTCTGAACCAACCGCTCCATGAGTCCGGAGATCGCACATCGCGGCCGGCCTCATACGACAGCGCGCGCGAGATGCGCGCGCGGACTTTGCTCAGCGACGGATGTTGTGCTTTTCGAGCAGAGCCTTGTAACGCGCCTCGTCCTTCTTCTTGATGTAATCGAGAAGCGAACGACGCGTGGAGACGAGCTTCAAAAGGCCACGGCGCGAATGATTGTCCTTGCCGTGGGTCTTGAAATGGTTCGTGAGGTTGGCGATGCGTTCCGACAGGATCGCAACCTGAACCTCCGGCGAACCGGTATCGCCCTTTTTGAGGGCGTTGGTCTTGATGACTTCCGCTTTGCGTTCGGCGGTAATCGACATCGTCAAACTCTTTCGTTGCGACCGGAATTGGCAGTCAGCCCGGTCAGGTTGAACACGCGCTTGGGGATGAGTTCGCCATTGCCAAGTTCGGCGAGGGCCAACAATCGGCCTGCCACCGTGACATAGACTGTGCCGCTACTCTGAGGCGCATCCCGTCCGCGCAACAAAACGGCCTGGCCCCTGTGGAGCCTTGCCGCGTCCGCCCGTGTGACGGCCAGTGCCGGGATGTCGTCCAGCGCGGTCTCAACGGGCAAAAGCGCGTCGGCGAGGTGACCCTCACCAGACGCGGCTCTATTGCACAAAGCCTCCAACTGTTCCAGCGGAATCATGTCGGCTTCGTCGAATGGGCCAACCAGCGTCCGCCGCAGCGCGCTGATATGGCCATAACAGCCGAGAATCCGGCCGATATCGCGGGCCAGCGCCCGGACATAGGTGCCCTTGCCGCACTCCGCCTCGAACACCGAATGCTCGGTATCCTCCTGTCCGACAAGCGTTAATTCGTGGATTTCGACCGGCCGGGGCTTCAGGTCGACGGTTTCGCCGTCGCGGGCGAGGTCGTAGGCCCGTTCACCCTGAATCTTGATCGCGGAATACTGAGGGGGAATCTGCTCGATCACGCCCTGGAACCGGGGCAGCAAGGCCCGAATATCTTCCGCCGTGGGTCTGATGTCGCTGGTGGCTGTGACCCGCCCCTCGGTGTCGTCGGTATCGCGCTCTTCGCCCCAGCAAACCGTGAAGCGGTAGCGCTTGCGGCCATCCATCACGAAAGGAACCGTCTTGGTGGCTTCGCCCATCGCGATCGGCAGCCCTCCTGACGCCAGCGGGTCGAGTGTGCCGGCGTGGCCGGCGCGCTTTGCGGAGAACAGCCGCTTCACCACGGCGACTGCATGGGTCGAGGTCATGCCGATCGGTTTGTCGAGAATCACCCAGCCGTGCACGTCGCGCTTGTCGCGGCGCGGCTGATTGTTCTGTCTTTTTTTCCCCTCTCCCGCTTGCGGGGGAGGGTGGCGAGCTTTGCTCGCCGGGTGGGGGCTCACTTCACCGCTATGTTCCCCCTCCCCAACCCTCCCCCGCAAGCGGGAGAGGGAGCCGTCCTCGTCATGTCGCGGCGCTTCGGAAAAATGATCTCCGCCACTGAAATTATTTTTCTCAGCTTCGCGCAAGTCGTCGTTTCGTGGCTCGATCGCGCGCCCGGGCATCGTTGCGGCCATTACTCGTCGTCCGATTCTGTCTTGAGGTCTCTCTGCACCGCGGGTGTTCTCAGTAATTTCTCGATACGTTCCGCTTCGTCGAATCGGTCGTCGGTGCGGAAGCGGATATCAGGTGCGAATTTCAGGTTAACGCGCCGCGCAATCTCACCGCGCAAAAACTTCTTGTTGTGATTGAGCGCCTCGATCACATCCTCCGTGTCGCGGCCGCCGAGCGGCATCACGTAGATCGTTGCGAGCTTGAGATCGGGGGACATGCGAACTTCCGGCACCGTAATGAGATGTCCTTCAAGCACCGGATCGTGGACGTGACCCTGCGAGAGAATATCGGCGATCGCATGACGCACGGTTTCGCCGACGCGCAGTTGACGCTGCGAGCCGCCGGGGTTTGAGGATTTCTGGTGGTGGCGAGGCATAGCCGTCTTTCGAAAATATTCGTCATGGCCGGGCATAGCCGTTTGAAAAACGGCGTCGCTTTCGCTCGCCTATGTCCCGGCCATCCACGTCTTTCACTTGTCGAATCTTTTAAGACGAGGATGCCCGGCATAAAGCCCGGCATGACGTCCTTAGCTAACCAGACGTTCCCGTGAGACTTGGACTCACAGCGAGCGCTGAATGGTCTCCACGCGATAACACTCGATAACGTCGCCAGCCCGCATGTCGCCGTAATTCTCGAACGCCATGCCGCATTCCTGACCGGATGCGACTTCCTTCACTTCGTCCTTGAAACGCTTCAGCGTCGACAGCTTGCCTTCATGAACCACGACGTTGTCACGGATCAGGCGCACATTGGCGCCGCGTTCCACGGTGCCGTCGGTGACGCGGCAACCCGCAACCTTGCCGACCTTGGAGATATTGAACACCTCCAGGATCTGCGCGTTGCCGAGCATGGTCTCGCGCCGTTCCGGCGTAAGCAGACCCGACATCGCTTTCTTCACGTCATCCACGAGATCGTAGATGATGTTGTAATAGCGGATTTCGATGCCGTTGCGCTTGGCGGCCGCGGCCGCTTCCTTGTTGGCGCGGACGCTGAAGCCAATGATGGCGGCGCTGAAGCCTTCGGCCAGCGTCACGTCGGATTCCGAGATGCCGCCGACGCCCGCATGAAGAATGCGCGCGGCGACTTCGTCGGTACCGAGTTTTTCAAGCGATCCGAGGATGGCTTCGAGCGAACCCTGCACGTCGGCCTTGATGATCAGCGGGAAGTCCTTGCGGCCCGTGGTCTTGAGCTGCGACATCATCTGCTCGAGCGAGCCGCGCATGCCGGACACATTGGCTGCGGCATTCTCGCGCTTCTGATGCGCGCGGTAGCTGGTGACCTGACGTGCGCGGGCTTCATTTTCGACCACCGCGAGCCGATCTCCGGCTTCCGGCGGGCCGTTGAAGCCGAGCACCTCGACCGGAACCGACGGTCCGGCCTCGTCGACCGTTTCGCCCTGATCGTTGATCAGCGCGCGGACGCGGCCCATCTCGGCGCCGGCCACGATGATATCGCCGACCCGCAGCGTGCCGCGCTGCACCAGAACCGTTGCGACCGGACCGCGTCCGCGATCCAGCTTGGCTTCGATGACGGTGCCTTCGGCAGGACGCTCCGCGTTGGTCTTGAGATCGAGCAGTTCGGCCTGAAGGGCGATCATCTCGAGCAGCTTGTCGAGGTTGGTCTTGTTCTTGGCGGAGACTTCGACATCGACGACGTCGCCGCCCATCGATTCGACCTGCACCTCGTACTGCAGCAGTTCAGTGCGCACCCGCTCTGGCTTCGCGTCGGGCTTGTCGATCTTGTTGATGGCGATGATCATCGGGACCTTCGCCGCCTTGGCATGATTGATGGCTTCGATGGTCTGCGGCATGACGCCGTCGTCGGCTGCAACCACGAGAATGACGATATCGGTGACCTTGGCGCCGCGTGCGCGCATCGCGGTAAATGCCGCATGGCCCGGCGTGTCGATGAAGGTGATCTTCTTGCCGCTCTCCGGCGAGGTGACCTGATAAGCGCCGATGTGCTGGGTGATGCCGCCGGCTTCGCCCGACACCACGTTGGCGTGGCGCAACGCATCGAGCAGCGAGGTCTTGCCGTGGTCGACGTGACCCATCACGGTCACAACCGGCGAGCGCGGTTCGGTATCGGCCGAATCTTCGATCGTATCGAACAGACCTTCTTCGACGTCGCTTGCCGCGACGCGCTTGACGGTGTGGCCCAGTTCCTCGGCAATAAGCTGCGCGGTGTCCGCATCGATCACATCGGTGATCTTCACCATCTGACCTTGCTTCATCAGCATGCGGATGACATCGACCGCGCGCTCGGCCATGCGGTTGGCGAGTTCCTGAATGGTGATGGCTTCGGGGATAGTCACTTCGCGGATGAGCTTTTCTTTCGGCTCGTTCGACGCATGGCCCTTCAGACGCTGGGTGCGACGGCGGAACGATGCGATCGAACGCTCGCGCACATCGTCGGCGTTAAGCGCCGTCACGAGCGTCAGACGCCCGCGCTGCTTCGCTGGCGCAGGCTTTGCGGTCGGTTTCGGCGCGATCACAGGACGTGCAGCGCCGCCGGGTCCGCGTCGAATCTGGCGCGGACCTTCATCCTCGTCGCTGCCATCGGCGGCGACGGCGGCCGGGCGTGCCGGAGGTGCCGTCCGGGTCGTTGTGGCCGGAGCCGCGGCCTTCGCTTCGGCTTCGCCAAAGCGGCGCTTGGCTTCCATCTCGGCCTTGCGCTTGGCTTCTTCTTCCTGACGGTGGCGTTCTTCCTCCGCCTTGCGGCGAGCCTCGGCGGCTTCGCGCTCGGCCTGTTCCCGGCCTTCCTTGCTGTTGCGTCGGGCAGCTTCGGCTTCCGCGAGCCGGCGCTCTTCTTCGGCGCGGACATTGGCTTCGGCGAGCGCACTGGCGCGCGCGCTGCGCTCGTCTTCTGTCAACGTTCGCAGTACGACGCCCGAGTTGGTGCGCGGAGCGGCGGGTGCGGCTGGACGTGCTAGCGGCGCCTTGGACACGGAGGCTTTGGCGACCACGGGTGCCGGAGCCGCAGCCGGCTCGGTGGCCGGGCCATCGCCGCCAATGCGGCGCTTGCCTCGCTTTTCAACCACCACCTGCTTGGTACGGCCATGGCTGAAGCTCTGGCGCACGGTGCCGGTCTCGACGCGCGGCTTGAGCGTCAAGGTCTTGGTCGGCACGCTCAGAGTCTTGTCGCCAGGATTTTTCGTATCAACCATTCAGCAGTCCCAATCTTGTTGCGCTGTACGCGTTCGCACAGGTCGTGTCTTTGCAATTCTCGCCGCGTTTTAGCTGCCTTGCCGCTACCCGCCATCCCGGTATCGGACCAGGGTCTGGCTGCGCGACAGGAACGTTTTGCTCGCCGGCCCCGCAAGCAGGGCTGCATGTATCACATTTGACCGGCCCAGTGCCAAATCCAATTCTGCCGACGCCAGCACTGTTATGACCGGAATTTCCGGGGATTCCCTGGATTCCCCGCTCATTTTCTTAACGATGGCGTCCAATTTGCGGATTCCGTCCGCCGCGCCGTCCGATGCGTGGAGCAGAGCGACCGCCTGACGCCGTTGAAGGGCCTCTTCGACCTTGGCAAAGCCGGAAACAACCTGGCCGGCCTTGGCAACCATGGCCAGCGCGTCCAGCGTGCTGCGAACCAGCAATTGTCCGGTATCGTCGGCCAGTGCCGCCGTGACACGGACGTCCCGCCTGAAGCCCTTGCTAAATTGGTGACGGCGGACCGCCTCCGCAACCGTGGCATGCGACGCCGAAATCCATAGTCCCCGGCCGGGAAGCCTGCGTTTCAGATCGGCGATGACCTCGCCCGTGGGCGACACCACAAACCGGATCAGATCGCCAATCGGGCGAACCTCGCGCGTGACCGCGCACATCCGCGTCGTCGCGGACTTTGGGGTCCGCGGTCCGTCGTCGAGATCTGCCGGGTCGGCGAGGGCAAGCATGCGTGCGATATCGTCCTTAGCATGGCCAGAAACAGGCTGGCGGGGCGGCAAACCTAGATGTCGTCATTGCGAGCGAAGCGAAGCAACCCAGAAGCCCAGCAGGAAAGACTGGATTGCTTCGTTGCTTTCGTTCCTCCAAGGCGAGGAACTGAGCTCCTCGCAATGACGGCATCGTCATATTCCTAGGCCGGTTGATCTTCGGCGGCGTCAGCCTCCGCCGGCTTCGCAAGGTCGGCCTCGGTGATCCAGCCGGCAATCAGGCGCGCCTGCATGATCATGGCTTCGGCGTCCTCGCGGGAAACCTCAACGCCGTCGAGATATCCGGCATGCTTGGTAGGCTCGCTGCCTTCCTTGCGCTCGGTCCAGCCGACCAGATCGTCGGTGGCGCATCCGGCCAGATCCTCGACGGTCTTGACGTCGTTCTCGCCGAGTTTCACCAGCATCTTCGAGGTCACCCCGGGCACGGTCTTCAAAGCATCGTCCACGCCAAGTTCCTTGCGCTTGTTTTCCAGCTCGGCCTCGAGCTGCTCCAGATATTCGCGGGCACGGCTCTGCAGTTCGTTCGCGGTTTCCTCATCGAAGCCCTCGATGCCGGCGAGTTCCCGCGCATCGACCATGGCCAACTCCTCGACCGAGGTGAAGCCTTCGGACGCCAACAGCTGACCGACGACTTCGTCGACGTTGAGCGATTCCATGAAGACGCGTGTCGAGTTTTCGAAGTCGGCCTGACGTCGCTCCGACTCTTCCTGTTCGGTCAGGATGTCGATATCCCAGCCGGTGAGCTGCGAGGCGAGACGCACGTTCTGCCCACGGCGGCCGATCGCAAGGGATAGCTGGTTATTGGTATCGGGAACGACAACCTCGATCCGCTCGCGGTCTTCGTCGATCACGACCTTGGCGACTTCCGCCGGTGCCAGCGCGTTGACCACGAACGTCGCAATATCCGGCGACCACGGGATGATGTCGATCTTCTCGCCCTGCAACTCGTTGACCACGGCCTGCACGCGCGAGCCGCGCATGCCGACGCAGGCGCCGACCGGATCGACCGAAGAATCCCGCGAAATTACGCCGATTTTCGCGCGCGAACCGGGATCGCGGGCCACCGCCTTGATCTCGACGATGCCGTCATAGATTTCGGGCACTTCCTGCGCGAACAGCTTTGCCATGAATTGCGGATGCGTGCGCGACAGAAAAATCTGCGGGCCGCGGGTTTCGCGGCGAACGTCGAAGATGTAAGCGCGGACGCGGTCGCCGTTGCGGAACACCTCGCGCGGCAGCATCTCGTCACGGCGCACGATGGCTTCGCCGCGACCGAGATCGACGATCACGCTGCCGTATTCGACACGCTTGACGATGCCGTTGACGATATCGCCGATGCGATCCTTGAATTCCTGATACTGCCGGTCACGCTCGGCTTCGCGCACCTTCTGCACGATCACCTGCTTGGCGGACTGCGCAGCGATACGGCCGTATTCCAGCGGCGGCAGCGTATCGGCGATGGTGTCGCCGATCTGCGCGCCGGGATTGGCGCGCTGCGCGTCCTTCAGCGAAATCTGGTTCGAGGCGTTCTCGACCTGATCGACCACCAGCATGTGGCGCGACAG
>JAFEFK010000478.1 GCA_018240625.1 Pseudomonadota bacterium | reverse complement strand
GTTCTTACGCGCGCGGCTAACCCGCGCCAGCTCCTGCCCCGCCTCTAACAGTCTTGTGCCATGTCGCAGCGGTGCGACGCCCCCTTCGCGCTCCTGGTCGTCGATTTGGACGGCTTCAAGCAGATCAACGACACCCACGGTCACGCTGCCGGCGATGCCTGCCTTCAGCACTTCACCCTGATGACCCAGATGCAATTGCGGCCGGGTGATCTGCTCGCGCGTACCGGCGGCGACGAATTCTGCGTCGTTCTGCCTGGGACAACTTTGCGTGAGGGTGCGATGATCGCGCGCCGGATCCTGGTCGCTTGTCAGGAAGATGCCGCGGGGTGCGTCGGAGCGGATATCCCGATCGCAGCGTCGGTTGGCGTCGCACAGTGGACGCAGGAGATCGGGGCCTGTTCTGAACGCCTGCTCGCCGCTGCCGACCATGCTCTCTATTCCGCAAAGAATGACGGCAAGAACCGCTATGCGGTGTACGATCCCGCACCCTTGGTGGTGCCAGAGCTCGTCCGCGAGCCTGCGCCGTTGCGTCAGACCGCTTAGGCAATCCCAAGACCGCCGATCTTTGCCGCGCGCAAACAAGCGCAAACAAAAAAGCCGGCGTTTCCGCCGGCTTTCCAGGTAGAGGTCGAAACGCTTAGGCTTAGAGAGCTGCCTCAAGAGCAGTCTGCTCCTGACGTGCAATCGTGGTCTTCACCGCGGACTGCACCTTCTCGAAGGCGCGAACTTCAATTTGCCGAACGCGCTCGCGCGACACATTGAATTCGGCGGCAAGATCTTCCAGCGTCATCGGATCATCCGCGAGACGACGTGCCTCGAAGATACGCCGTTCGCGCGGATTGAGCACGCTCATGGCGCCGGTCAGCGCCTGGTGGCGATGATCGAATTCCTCGTGTTCGGCCATGATGGCTTCCTGGGTGGGTGAGTGATCGACCAGCCAGTCCTGCCATTCGCCGGCCTCGCCATCGTCGCGGATCGGCGCGTTGAGCGATGCGTCACCACCGAGGCGGCGATTCATGTCGACAACGTCCTGCTCCGTGACGCCGAGACGCTTCGCGATCAGCTTCACCTGATCCGGGCGCATATCGCCCTCATCAAGTGCCGAGATCTTGCTCTTCGCCTTGCGCAGGTTGAAGAACAGCTTCTTCTGGTTCGCAGTGGTGC